>NZ_JBHYXZ010000049.1:53007-54055 GCF_042752395.1 Actinosynnema sp. NPDC059335
CGAGTGTGGGGTTCGCGCGCTCTGGTCGCGCGTGGGGGGTGTGGCGCGCCAGCCACCACCCTCGCGGGGGCGGCGCCGGGGGGGGGGCCCGCCCCCCACCACCGGGGTGCAAGTTAGGTGAACCTCGGTAAGGTTAGGCAAGCCTCAACCCGCTCGACTCATTCGACCCGACGAGGACCTTCTGGACATGACCGTACCGGTGACGACCACCCGATGCGACGTGACGACGCCCGTCGCGCGGTCCCTGGCCGAGGTCACCGTGTACGAGGGGTTCGACCTGCGGTTCGGCCTGCCCGCCGAGCGGGGCGACTGGGTGCGGTGCTCCGAGTTCACCGACGAGCCGGAGCGGTTCGACGCGTGGCGCAAGGCGCTGGCGGAGTGGCTGCGCGAGCAGCACGGCGAGGCGCCCGACCGCACCACCGCCGGGTACGTCATGAGCTGGTACCTCAACGTGGTCGGGCTGCTGGGCGGGCTGCTGTTCCACACCGCGCGGCGGGTGCCGTCGCTGCGGCCCGCCGACGTGGCGATCAAGGTGGCCGCGGAGGGCAGGCCGCACACGGTCGGGGTGGCGTTGCTGAGCGAGGAGTTCGCGTGCCTGCCCGACGACCCGGCGGGCGACCACCCGGCGGCGACCGTGGTGGCCGACGAGACCGCGTTGGCGGCGTTGCTGCGGGCCCGGTTCGCGGCGCACAGCGCGCGCTTCGTGGGCGCGTTCGGGCCGACCGTGCGGCTGGGGCGGCGGATGCTGTGGGCGGCGGCCACGGACGCGCTGGACAGCGCGGCGTGGACGGCGGGCCGGGTGTGCGGCGACGAGACGGCGGGCGTGGTGGACGCGGCGCTGCTGCTGCCGGCCAAGCTGGACCCGTTCACCTCGGCGTCCACCCTGCGCGCGACCGGGACGGGGTGGACCCGGCGGCGGGAGAGCTGCTGCTTCCACTTCGTGCTGCCGAACGCCGAACCCTGCTCCACCTGCCCGCGCGTCTGCTGACACCCCCCGCCTCGGACACGCCCGCCGCGGGGCGACCCCCCCCCACCGGCGCGACGCGGC
>NZ_JBHYXZ010000050.1:0-9401 GCF_042752395.1 Actinosynnema sp. NPDC059335
GGCGCCTCCGTCAGCGGCGACGCGCCGCGCTCCGACCGCCGGCGGCCGTCACCGCGGGCGGCGAGCGGCAGGTCGCACGGCCGGACCTCGACGCCGTGGCGACGCGCCCAGCGGATCGCGGCCAGCTCCGGGGAGAAGTCCGCGAACGGGTAGAACGCCAGGCCGCCGTCCGGTGTCGCGCCGGACAGCGCGACCGGCGCGACGAGGTCGGGGTCGGCCAGGAACGGCAGCCACTCTCCCAGCTCCTCCGGCAGCTCGACCAGCAGCACCTCGGGCCCGAACGCGTCCAGCAGGGCGGGCACCGCCGCCGCCAGCGCGGGCGAGTGGTGCCGCACCCCGATGAGGTGCGGCGACTCGTGGCCGGCCAGCCGGTCCGCCAGGTCAGGCGTCGAGGACGTCACGGAGTTCCCACAACCGTCGCCAGGTGCGCGCGCCGGACTCGGCCCGCCGCCGGACCGCGCCGTCCCAGTAGCCGAGCAGCCGGGCCGCGTCGCCCGGGTCGTCCTTGCGGACCACGCCGAGCAGGTGGCCGGGCAGCAGCGACAGCGGGTCGCGGTCGCCGGGGAAGTAGGTGTCGGCCAGCCCCAGCGAGGTGGCCACGGACACCGCTTCCGCCGTGCTCATCACGGTGGACGGCCGTTCGACCGCCCAGCCCTCCTCGGACACCCCGTTGCGCAGGTCGCGGAACGCGGTGACCAGCACCTCCAGCACCACGTCGTCCACCGCGAACGGCGCGCTGACCCGCTCCAGGGCGGCCGCGGCCTGCCGCCGCACCAGCGCCGTCTCGGCGGCCAGGTCGCCGATCGGCCCGACGGCCTCGAAGTTGAACCGCCGCTTCAACGCCGCGGACATCTCCGACACGCCCCGGTCGCGCAGGTTCGCCGTGGCGATCACGGTGAAGCCGGGCGCGGCGTGCACCGTCGCGTCGTCCGTGCCGGACAGCTCCGGCACGGCGATCCGCCGGTCCGACAGGATCGACACCAGCGCGTCCTGCACCTCCGGCAGGCACCGGGTGACCTCCTCGACCCGCACCACGCCGCCGCGCCGCATGGCGGTCAGCACCGGCGACGGCACCAGCGCCCGCGGGCTCGGCCCCTCGGCCAGCAGCAGCGCGTAGTTCCAGCCGTAGCGCAACTGGTCCTCGGTGGTGCCCGCGGTGCCCTGCACGACGAGCTGGCTGCTGCCCGACACGGCGGCGGCCAGCAGCTCGGACAGCATCGACTTGGCCGTGCCCGGCTCGCCGACCAGCAGCAGCCCGCGCTCGCCGGCCAGCGTCACCACGGCCCGCTCGACCAGCGCCCGCTCGCCGACGAACTTCGGGCTGATCACCAGCCGGGACGGCACGCCGGCCACCGACACGCCCCGGGGCAGCGCCAGCGGCTCGCCGCTGCCCATCACGAACGTGACCACGGCCCGCGGCGTGAGCCGCCACCCCGGCGGCCGGGGACCGTCGTCGTGGGCGGCCAGGAACGCCAACTCCTCGCGGTGGGCGTCCTCGGCCGGCTCGACCTGCCTGGGTGCGGTCACCTGCGTCCTCCGGTCCTGAGTTCCTCGTAGGCGGGCGCGTCGCCGTCCAGCACCCGCCGCCACGCGCGGGCGAACAGGTCCGCGACGGGTTCCAGCGGCACGATCGCGTCGCGGCGGTGCGGGGCGTGCTCGAACATCGGCGCCTTCCACGTCTCCAGCGGCACGTGCGGCGCGGACAGGGCCAGCCACCCGCCGGGCAGGAACAGCGACCGGCCGGCCCGCGCCCGCTTCGCGGTCAGCACCAGGTCGGTCTCCGCGAGCGCGGCCCGCGCCTGGCGCAGCCGGGCGGGTTTCCAGCCGGTCCACCGCGCCACGTTCGCGTCCGTGGGGTCGGGCAGCGCCAGCAGTTGCAGGTAGAGCGCGGCGGCGTCCTCGGTCAGGTCGAACCGCTCGGCGACCTCCGCGACCAGCGCCGGCACCGACACCGTCGGGTCCTGGTGGTAGGCGGCCGGGTCGGCGGCCGGGGGCGCCGCGCACACGGCGGTGAGGCGTTCGTCGGCGAGCCGGGCGAGCATCCGCGGCACGTCGTGCGCGCCGGTCAGCTCCACCACGGCCGCCAGCAGGTCCCGGTCGCCCGGCGCGACGAGCCCCGGCCGGACCACCACGCGGCAGTGCTCGTCGCCCGCGCGGGCCAGCTCCAGCCAGTCGCGGTAGGAGTACACGCCCTCGTCCGCGGGCAGTTCGGCGCCGAGCAGCGCGGACAGCCGGTCGCGCGCGACCCACCGGCCGAGGTCGAGCGCGAAACCGGGGTGCGCCACCCGGCGCCGCGCCAGGGCCAGCGCCTCCGGCAGGCGCGCCCGCAGCGGCGAGCCGGACGGGAGCCGGTGCGCGAGCCACAGCAGCACCTGCGGCACCGCCCACAGCGCCTGGCGGTCGAACCCCTCCGGCCGGCGCGACCGCAGCTCCGTGCCGGTGAACGTCGTCCCGGCGTCCACCGTGAGCCACGGCGTCAGGTCCGGGTTGACCACGCCGGCCACGTACTCGCCGGCGTTCGCGAGGCCGAGCAGCTTGGCCGCGTCGACCAGCACGTCGTCCGGGACCGGCGACCGCCGCCCGAACTCGGCGGTCCACACCTCGGCGACCGCGGCCACGTCCGGGCCGCGGGTCCACAGCTCGGCCGGGTCGGCGGGCACGGCGGCGGCGAGCAACCGCAGCCGGAACGAGCCGCCCAGCCCGCGGAACCGCTCCTTGGCCGCCTTCGCGCCGCCCTGGGACAGGCGGAGCAGCCGTCGGTCGGCGGTGCTCAGGAAGGTCGCGTCCCACCGGTCCACGCCCGGCATCCCGGCCAGCAGCAACGTCGCCTCGGCCGCGCTCAGGCCGGTCAGCTCCACCAAGGCGGGCACCGCCTCGGGGAACCACGGCGCGGGGCCGCGCTCGGCGAGCACCCCCAGGAACCGGGCCACCCGCTCGGGCCCGAACGGGGTGCGCACCTCCCGGGCCGACTCGACGCGCCAGTCCTCCGGCAGGTCGAACACGCCCGGCGTGCGGCTGAACTGCACGCCGTCGAACCGGCTGCCCGGCTCGTTGCGCCACTGGGTCTCGAACAGGGCGATGAACCCGTCGCGCACCGGCACCACCCGGTCCTTCACCGCGGCCTGCCCCCGGGGCACGACCACGCCGAGCGTGCGCCAGTGCCCGGCGCCGTCGGCCAGGCCGCTGTCCGCGACCGACCGCAGCACCAGCGCCAGCGCGGCCCGCTGGTCGTCCGGGGTGAGCGGGGACGCGGCGCGGTGGGCCAGCGCGGCCAGGTGCGGCAGCGCGTCGAACCAGCGGGGCGCGTTGGACACGGGCAGGGAGGCCGCCTCGGGTCGCGCGGCCGCCTCGGCCAGCGCGGCGAGCAGCGCGGGCAGCGGGGTCGGCACCGGGCCGCGGGAGTTGTAGGACCGGTAGCCGCCGAACCAGTTCAGCGCGGCGTTGACCTCGTCCTCGGTGACGTCCGGGCCCGTGGGCGCGAGGACCGGGTCGACCTCCCGCGCCGCCGCGGCGAGGTCCGCGTAGCCCCGGAAGGACCGCTCCAGCCGCGCCGCGCGGCGCACCACGTCGACCACGCCGGCGATCAGCGCGGGGTGGGTGAGGCCGGGCAGGGCGTCCGTGACGACGCCCGCGAGCCCGGCGCGTTCACCGCGCGCCAACGCCGCGACCTGCTCCCGCGTGGACCGCTCGTCCGGCGCCTCCGCGCGGGCGGCGTCGAGCACCCGGTCCACCGCCTCCCGCGTCACGCCGCGCAGCGCGGCCGAACCGGCCTCGTCGCGCGGGCGCAGGAGGTGCCACCACTCCAGCGGCGGCACGAAGGGCGTGCCGAGCGCGTACGGCGGGTGCTTGGCCCCGACCGACACGCCTGCCAGCCTGGTGCCGTCGGGGTCGAACAGCACCACCGACCCGCGCCCGCCGGCCAGCGTCACGTCCGCGCCGCCGGGCAGCCGCAGCACGCCGTTCGGGCAGTCGGCGAGCCGGGCGCGACGGCCGTCCACGCCCTCGCCGACGTGCGAGCCGTCCGGCTCCCGGCGGACCCGCCAGCCGTGCAGGCCGTCCGCCGCGCCCAGCGGGCTGGCCTCGGTGGCGGGCAGCGAGGGCCTCAGGTCGCACCGGTCGAGCACGAGCGCGGCCCCGTCGACCGCGAAGTCCTCCACGAACCGGGGCAGGCTCGCGCGACCGCGTTGCCCGGTGGCCGGGTCCACCTCGACCCAGCGCGGACCGCGGTCGTGCCACACCTGGGTCCACACCGTCACGCCGTCGCCGTACGCCTCCTCGGGCGTCGGCACGACCGTGTCGCCGGGGTGCGCCACCCGACCGCCGGCGAACCGGCCGCCGCCGGGCAGCGCGATCGACGCGGTCGGCGGCAGGGACCGGTGGTGCTCGCGGCCGCCCCCGATCGCGAACACGCGGTCCGGGGCGTCGCTCCAGTACGCCAGCTCGCCGTCCGGGCCCTGCCAGCGCACCAGCAGCACCCCGTCGAACCAGTCCGCGGTCGGCGCGAAGCCCCACCGCTGCCGCGCGTCGAGCGGGATGCGGGAGACGTGGTCGGCCAGCACGCCGTCCGGGCCGACCACCACGAACCGCTCGCCCCGGCCCAGCACCAGCGCGGGCCAGCCCTCGCCGCGCACCGAGGTGGCGGGGTCCGCGGGCGTGCCCTCCGTGCCCAGGCGGGCCGCCGCGTCCTCCAGGGCGGGCCACCCCAGCTCGTCCAGCAGGCCGCCGCGCAGCGTCGTGTGCAGGGCGGCGGCGACGTCGGTGCGCGCCAGCGCCTCGGCGGACGCCGGCACGTCCACGTACGCCTCGGGCAGCCGCACCACGGCCAGCAGGTCGAGGTGGTCGGCCAGGTCCGGCAGGCCGGTCGCGGTGACGCGGTCCGCGCGCGAGCGGATCCACGCGGACAGCGCGGCGCGCAGCCCCGGCACGGCCATCGCGGACGCCAGCACGTCCGGGGCGACGGCCGTCGTGCGGACCCGGGACCGGGCGTGCGCGATGAAGCCGTTGCCGAGCGCGTCGCCGAACCGCTCGGAGGCGGCCAGCGCGGCGAGGTCGCGGCGGCCCGGCGCGTCGTCGGCCAGCCAGTCGCCGACGTCGAGCTGCACCCCCGCCTCGCCCTCGGCGATCGGGACGTCCCGCGCCACCAGCAGGTCCAGCACGTCCAGGTCGCGCTGGCGCCACCGGCGCAGCGCCCGGACCGGCACGGCGTCGGCGGCCAACCGCTCGGCCATCGCCTCGACCAGCTCCAGCAGCCGCGCCGAGCGCGGGGTGCCGCGCCACCCGGAGGCGCGGACGGCCAGCACGGACGACAGCCACCCGGCCCGGTCCACCGCCACGGCGTCGTCGTGCCCCGTCAGGGCGCGCGTCGCGCCGCACGCGGTCAGGATCTCCAGCCACGTGTCGAGCACGGCGGACGAGTCCGGCACGAACGCCAGCAGCCGGCCGCGCACCTCCGCGTCGTCGGCCGCCAGCGCGACCAGCGAGCCGCGGTAGGACTTCCAGAACGCGCCGCCCGCGCGGCCGATCGCCGAGCTGTCCAGGGTGGACCGCAGCAGCCGCCGGTCCTCGGCCGCGAGGTCGCGCCCGGCCGCCTTCGCCAGCCGCCGCAGGTCCTCGGGCATCCCCGTGTACGGCGGCAGGCCGCCCCGCGTGCGCTCCACGCACAGGGTGAAGAACATCTCGTAGGCCGCGTCCGCGTCGTGCCGGCGGGCCAGGCCCTTGGCGTGCGCGGACAACGCCTTCGCGGTCAGCGCCCCGGCGAAGGCGAACTCCAGGAACACCTCGCGGATGCGCTCCGGGTCCACCGCGAGGTCGTGCACCTCCTCCGCCTCGCGGGCCTTGCCGAACATGCTCGCCGCGTAGGAGGTGTTGCCGTGCCGCAGGAAGATCCGCCCGGCCTGCTCGTAGAACGTGGGCAGGAAGTGCGGCGCGGACCGGCCGAGCATGTCGCCCAGCGCGGTGAACCCGTCCTTCGCCGCGCCCGCCCGGGACTTGGCCGTGCGGGCCAGCCGTTCGACGTCTTTGACCAGGTTGAGCGCGTGGTGGGCGTTGGCCGGGTCGTGCACCAGCGCCCACGCCGGGAAGCCCAGCGCGCTGCGCCTGCCGGTGCCGACGGCGGTGATCCGGCCGGGCGCGTCGAACCCGAGGTACTCGCAGGTCAGGTCCTCGGCGCGGCCGAGCACGGCGGGCACGAGCCGCACCACCACGCGGCCGTCCAGACCGGGGTGGGCGTAGTGGCGGGCGGTGACGGTGTCGCGGTCGTCGCCCGTCCCGGTGATGTCGGGCAGCACGCCGCCCGCGGCGATGACGACGCTCGGGTCCGGCTCGCTCACGGGGCCACCGCCTCTTCCTCCACGACGCGACCGGCGTGGATCGCCGCCGCCATGCGCATGCCCTCGGACCACGCGACCGGTCCGACGTCGGCCGGCGGCAGCGCGGTTCCGTCCTCCAGCGCCCACCTCAGCTCGCCGGTCCAGGTCTCGCCCTCGGGGTAGTCCGAGCCGAGCCAGTAGCGGGCCTCCACGACCCGGCCGTCCTCGAACGCCGCGTACACCGCGTCGCCGCCGCGCACCGGGTAGCCGAGCGTGCGGCAGCGGCCCAGCGCGTGGTTGAGCTGCTCGAACCGGCCGCCCGCGAAGTCGTCCACCGAGGTCTTGCCCCCCGGGTCCGCCGGGCGGGCGTGGGTCTGCCGGAAGAGCTGCTGCACCTTCTGCTCCACGCCCAGCTCGGCGCCGAACTCGCGCAGCTCCTCCAGGTCCTCCAGCAGCACCGGGTGCGGGATGCGGACCGCCTCGGACGTGAGCCGGACCGTGTCGCCGTCGAGGGTGACCACGCCCAGCCCGCGCTCCGGGTCGGCGTCGCGCAGGAACCCGGTCTCCCGGGCCGCCCCGTCGCCGGCCGTGACGACGAGGTCGCGCAGCGCGCCGGCCCACGCGGCGTCCGCCCAGACCTCCGCGACCAGGGCCGTGGGCACCGGCAGCGAGCGCACCATCCAGCCGTCCACGGCGGCCAGGCACTCGGCCTCGTGCCGGGACAGCCACTCGGCGAGCTGCCGCAACTGGACGACCGGCGGGTCGTCCTTGATCGAGGCGGGCACGGAGGAGAGGATCTTGCCCTTGCCGTTGCGGCACTGGACGCGCCCGTTCTCCCCGAGCCGCACCTGGTAGCCGGAAGCGGCGTCGAGCCAGCCCACGGTTCCTCCTGCGAGTCGTTCACGGTGTGGCGCGGAGGGTAGCGGCGGGGTCCGACAATTCGATCTCCGAAGCCGGTTCCGCCGCCGTGCCGTGACCCGCGGGCGGACGGGCCTCTACCTCAAGCCTTCCCCAAATGAGGTGCGGATGTGACCCGCGTCTCCCTAGCCTTTCCGACATGAGACTGCTGCTGTGGATCGCACTCACGTGCGCGCTGGCGGTCGAGGGGGGCATGGTCCTGCCGTTGCTGGCGGGGTTGCTGATCATCGGTTGCGCCCAGGCGCGCCACCGCGCCGCCCGCCGACCGCGTGCCCTGACCCGTCACGACCTGATCGCCAACTGAACCCGGCCGACCCGTCACCCCGGCGTGTCCGTGTGGTGGTCGGCTCCCAGGTGGAACGACGAGCCGTCGAACGTCCCGCTCCACCGGCTCCCGCGCGCGCCGAACGGGCGGGACGACCGGTCGCCGAAGCCGAGCACGGTGCTCGGCCGCGGGTCGTGCGCGGCGGTGGTCGACAGCTCGAACGAGGAGCCGTCGAACCGCGGCACCTCACCGCCGGGGAGGGGACCGCCGCCGCGGAGGAACCGTTCCGCACCGCGCGGCGTGTGCAGGTCGGCCAACGGCATCTCGGACACGGGGCCGAAGGCCGACGGGTGGCGCGGTCGCCGGATCCCCCGCCGCTTCTCGATGCGCCGCACCGCCGCGTACGTCGCGACCTGGGCCTTCCACCGCGCCCGCAGCAGGAGCAGCAGCCCCAGGGCCGCGTCCAACGCCCGCGCGTCCCGCTGGAACGGTCCCGCCACCAGCTCCAGGTACCGCATCGTGTCCTCGTAGGGCGCGGCCGGGAACGCCCGCACGCACGAGCGGAACGACGACACGCGGTGCGGCAGCGGCACGGTCGGGTCGCCGGCGCGGCGCGCGTGGCCGGAGAAGCTCATGGCTTGCCCTCTCGCGGGTTCGTGGGGACGCGCCATTGTGCGGGAGCCCGGAGCGGCCCGTCGAGGCGGATTCCGACCGGGTCGGCCGCTCCGTGCGGACGGTGAGCCCGGGCCCAGTCCGAGCACGGGGACGCCCGGTCGAAGAGGGACGGCCCCGACCTCCGGCCCGCGCCCCGGCGGAGGTCCCGGGTGACGTCGGGCCGCGTCAAGCGCTCGCCGTGTCCTGTTCCCGCCGGCCGCAGCCCTCGCCTCGTCGCCCGCGTCCGGGCAGCCTCGGAGGTGTGCGCCCGCCGGTCAGAGGAGGATGTGGTGGTGAAGACCGTTCCCCCGCGGGGGAAGTCGGTGCGCAAGACCTCCGGGGCGTCCGCGGGACCACGAGGGTGGAAGCCCGTCACCGGCGTGGCGGTGGCGTTCGTGCTCGGGCTCGCGATGGCGTTCGCGTTGGGCTCGTGGACGAGCGGACCCGACGCGACCGAGCGCAGGATCGCCGAGTACGAACAGGCCGAGGAAGCGCGTGACGTCGAGCAGGTCGGCGTGCTCACCGAGTTGGCTCGCGGCACCCGCGACCGCTTGACCCCGGTGTTGACGGGCATGAACCGGGCCGCGCCGCTCGACGGCGCGGCGGGCGTCGTGCCGACCGCCGAGGAGCTGGCGGGGTGGCGTGAGGCGGTCTCGGCGGAGGTGCGGCGGTACGAGGAGACGCCGTCGGCCGGCAACGGGGTCAACGTGGCCCGGACGTCCATGCGGGCGGCGGTGGAGCAACTGGCGTTGGCGGTGGGGGCGTTCGAGTCGGCGCTGGCCGCGTCGGACCCGTTGCGGGGTCGGCTGGTCGGGTTGGCCTCGGCGCAGCGCACGACGGCGTTGCGGACGTGGTCGGTCGCCGCGCTGCAACTGGACGTGATCAACATCGAGGCCGGCAGGGGCCACGTCCACGTGCAGCTGCCGTCCGGGTCGGGCACGACGCCCATCGACGGCGAGCCGGAGGGCAGCGGCGAGCGCTGACCAGGGATCGTGGGGGAACGTGCCGGTGCGCGCACGCGGAAGATGATCTCTTCCAGACCGGACCGAACACCGCGGCCGCCGGATCCCGGTTCTTCGCCACCGCGACAACCGGGACGACGGCCCGGTCACGGCATGCTCGCCGCTCGCCGCACGGCGCGAGGCGCGAGGCGCGAGGCGCGGGGCGCGGGGCGCGAGGTGCGGGGCGCGGGGTGCGGGGCGCGGGGCGCGGGACAACGGAGCGTGGGCCGGGAGGTGATCGCAGCCTCCCGGCCC
>NZ_JBHYXZ010000050.1:9411-34774 GCF_042752395.1 Actinosynnema sp. NPDC059335
CGCCGGGCGCGGGGGGGGGGGGGGGGGCCGGGGGGGGCCCCCCCCCCGCCTCGACCCGATCGTCCGTCCTGCGTCAGCAGAGGATGGTGGTGTCGCCCGCGTCGGCGGTGCAGCTGTTGAAGCCGAGGCCGCCGTTCGCGGTGTCGCCGCCGACGCCGTCCTGGACGTTGATGGTGTCGTTGCCGAGGTCGCCGCTCATGGTGTCGGTGCCGTCGTGGTCGTAGAGGGTGTCGTTGCCGTTCTGGCCGTGGAGGTCGTCGTTGCCGGGACCGCCGTAGATGGTGTCGTTGCCGTTGTCGAACAGGTGCAGCAGCGCGGTGAGCAGGGTCTCACCGTAGGTGGAGTCGTCGCCGGCCTGGCCGTACAGGGTGTCGGGGCCGTTGCCGCCGCTGATCACGTCGTCGCCCGCGCCGGCGTAGACGGTGTCCGTGCCGTTGCCGCCGTTGATGGTGTCGTTGCCGCCGAGGCCGCAGATCACGTCGTCACCGGTGGTGCCGGTGAGCGTGTCGTTGCCGCTGGTGCCGGTGATCGTGCAGCCCAGCGCGTTGTCGACGGTGGTGGGCTCGGCGTCGGTGTTGTTGCCCGGCGCGGGGTCGGATTCGGTGGCGGACACCGTGGAGGTGGCGGTGACCGTCCCGGTCGCGGACGGGGTGAGCGTGATGGTCACCGTGGCGGAGCCGGAGGCCGCGACCGCGCCCAGGGAGCAGGTCACGGTGGGGGCGCTGATCGTGCACGAGCCCTGGGAGGACGTGGCGGAGTCGATCGTCACCGCCGAGCCGGACAGGGTGGTGGAGACCGACACCCCGGTCGCGGCCGAGGGTCCGGCGTTCACGGCGGTCACCGTGTAGCTGTACGGGTCACCGCCCAGGGACACCGGGTCGGCCGAGTCGGCCACGGAGACCGACAGGTCCGCCGCCAGGACGTAGGTGTACCGGTCGGCGGCGCTGGTGGCGCTGGTGCCGGTCGGGGTGGTGACGGTGACGTCGACCGTGCCGCCGGCGTGGGCCGGGGCAGTCGCGGTGATGGTGGTGTCGTTGACGACGGTGAACGAGGTCGCCGGCGTCGCGCCGAACGCGACCCCGGTGGCCGCGGCCAGGCCGCTGCCGGTGATCGTGACGGACGTGCCGCCGGAGGGCGGCCCCGAGGCCGGGCTGACCGCGGTGACCTCCGGCTGAACCACGTCGGTGGTGACCACGCCGAAGGGGCCGGACCCGACCGCGAAGGTCGTGGTCACGGTGTTGGTGGCGGTGTCGATCTCCGACGTGGACGAGGAGCCGTTGTTGGGGACGAACACCGACGCGCCGTCCTGGGTGACGGTCAGCCTGCTCGGGCTGGTCCCGACCGCGACGGTGGCGGTCACGGTGTTCGTGCTGGTGTCGATCACCGAGACCGAGGCGGAACCGATGTTGGCGACGTAGACGCGGCTGCCGTCGGGGGTGATGGCCGCGCCACCGGGGATGGAGCCGACCGCGATGGAGCCGGTCACGGTGTTGGTCGCGGTGTCGATCACGGCCACGGTGCCGTTGCCGTACCGGGTGACGTAGGCGGTGGAGTCGTCGGGCGTGAGGACCACGTCCTGGGGTTGGAACAGCCCGACGTTGATCGTGGCGGTGACCGTGGCCGTGGCGATGTCGAGCACGGAGACGGTGCCGGAACTGTCGTTGGTCACGTAGGCCGTGGCGCCGTCGGAGGTGATGGCGATCGAGGTGGGTCCGGTGCCGACCGCGACGGTGGCGGTCACGGTGTCGGTGGCCGTGTCGACCACCGACACCGAGGCGGAACCGTTGTTCGCGGCCAGGAGCAGGCTGCCGTCGGGCGTGACCGCGAGCCCGTAGGGGGTCGACCCCACCGTGATCGTCGACACGACCGAGGCGGTGGCGGTGTCGATCACCACCACCCCGCCCGTGTACCTGGACACGTAGACGCGTGCGCCGTCCGGTGAGGCGGCGAGCTCGAGGGGGGACGATCCGACCACGATCGACCCGACCACGGAATTGGTCACGGTGTCGTACGCCGTCACCGTGTTGCTGCCGCTGTTGGCCACGTACGCGAACGGGTGGGTGACCGCTGCCGAGGCGGGCAGCGCGCCCGCCACGAGCAGGCCCACCGACACCAGGGACGCACTGGCGGCCAAGGCCACTCCGCGTCGCCAACCGGATCTGCGGCGTAATTCGTGCGAGAGTACGGCGTTCATTTCGTGGATCTACCTTTTCCCAAGGTCCGCAACAGCCCCGACCTCCTGCGCGGCGCGACAGGATGTGCGGACACGACCGCGAACCGGATATCCGATGCCCGAGCGCGCGTCACCCCGGGATGATTCGTGAACGCGCAGGACGAGCTGGACCCGGCACCTCTCCGGGAACACAGTCGAACATTTCCGATCGACCCCGTGGAGGATTCTTCGCACAGCGGCCGACGGGCCGATCGACAACTGTGTCGGAATACATCCTCGGTACCGCCGCGACGAGCGTCAAGCAGAACGGACGAAGCAGATGGGTGGCCCGAACGGGCGAATGAGTGACAGTTCTGCGCAAAAATCGGAACCGACACAGCGCCTGAGTAGAGCGCTCGCGGGCGGCCGGACGCGGGGGTGCGGCGGTCGGCGCGCGCAGCCGCTCGTCGCGGTGGATGTGCTGCTGGGCGGAGTGGTGCCGGGGTTCGGCGGGCGGCTCGCGGCGCGGAGGGCGGGGTGGTGCCCCGTGCCCTCGGCGCCGGCGGGGATCTCGCTCGGCGTCGTGTGACCCCGTTTCGAGGGGCCACCGCCGGCCGCTGCTCCTACCGGTCTCCCCGGCCCAACCTCACGGGTTGACCGCGAGGAACAGGAACGCGGCCAGGAGCACCAGGTGCACGCCGCCCTGCAGCCGGGTGGCACGTCCGGGCACGACGGTCAGCACGCTCACCACGACGGTGAGCACCAGCAGCACCGTCTGCGTCGACCCCAGGCCGAGCACCAGCGGACCGTCCAGCCAGATGGTGGCGAGCGCGATCGTGGGGATGGTGAGGCCGATGCTCGCCATCGCGGAGCCGTAGCCGAGGTTGAGGCTGGTCTGGACGCGTTCCCGCAGCGCGGCCCGCGCGGCGGCGATGGTCTCCGGCAGCAGCACCAGCAGCGCGATCACGACGCCGACGAACGACGGCGGGAACCCGGCGGCCCGCACGCCCGCCTCGATCGCCGGCGACTCGACCTTCGCGAGGCCCACCACGGCCACCAGCGCGACGAGGAGCAGCGCGAGGCTCGCCAGCGCCGCGCGACCGCTCGGCACCGGGGCGTGCGCTTCGGACTCGACCACGCCGTCGTCGGTGACCGGGAGGAAGAAGTCGCGGTGCCGGATGGTCTGGGTGAACACGAACAGCCCGTACAGGGCGAGCGACGCGAGCGCGGCGAACGCGAGCTGCGGGGGTGAGAACTCCGGCCCCGGCTGGCTCGTGGTGAACGTCGGCAGCACGAGGCTCAGCGTCGCGAGCGTGGCCACGGTGGCGAGCGCGGCGCCGCTGCCCTCGGGGTTGAACAGCGTCACGCCGTAGCGCAGAGCGCCGAGCAGCAGCGAGATCCCGACGATGCCGTTGGTCGTGATCATGACCGCCGCGAACACGGTGTCACGGGCCAGCGACGCGGCCTCGGGCCCGCCGGACACCATCAGCGTGACGATGAGCGCCACCTCGATCACGGTCACCGCGACCGCGAGCACCAGCGAGCCGAACGGCTCCCCCACGCGCAGCGCCACGACCTCCGCGTGGTGCACCGCGGCGAGCACCGTGGAGGCGAGGACCACGGCGACGAGCGCGACCACGAGGTCGCCGGGCTCCCGCCCCCAGGTCGCGGCGAGCACCACGATGCCGAGCAACGGCGCGATCGTCGTCCAGGACAGCAGCGGCGAGCGAGCGGTGACGGCCATGATCTCCACTTTCGCACACCGAGCGTGGTTGTCGCCTTCGGTGGAGACGCGTTTCACGGCCGGACGTGCCTCACTCCCCAGTGGATTCGGTTCGACGCCCACTCACCGTCGGCCCGCACCACACTCGCCGCCGCGCGGCACACGAAGTGCCCAGTCGGGCACCGAGTCCTGACCAACGCGTCCCCCGTGCTGTCCTGAGTGGACGTCGAGCCGGGCGCCTTCACGCCATGCCCGACGCGGCGAGCGGGTCGTAGCCCGGGGCGCGGAACAGTGCCTGCAGCTGCCTGCGGCGCACGCCGACGTTGCTCCCCTCGATGATCGGGTAGGACAAGGCGTCCATCAGGTGGCGGATGACGGGGTGGTGGCCGTCGTAGGCGGTGACGCCGATGATCTTGACGAGGTCGTTGACGACCTGGACCCCGGTCTCGGAGCCGAAGATCTTGCTGTGCAGGGCGAGTTCGGGTCCGCTAGGGTGCAGGGACACCACGGCGTCGAGCGCGCGCCAGGCGAGCAGCCGGACGGCTTCGATCCGGCCCTTGGCGTCGGCGAGGACGTCGGACACGGCCTGGTACTCGATGATCGGCACCGGCCCGCCGCGCTTCTCGGTGAGCGCGAAGCGGTAGGCGATGTCGAACGCCTGCCGCATCGCCGCGGTGGCGAAGACGCCGATCGACGCGCCGCTGGCGAAGAACGCGTCACGGGTCAGGGACGCGCCCTGGCCTTCCGCGCCGAGGAGGTTGCCGCGCGGGACGCGCACGTCGACGAGCCGGACGCGGGTGGTGAGGCAGCCTTTCAGGCCGGGGAGGTCGTAGTACTCCTCGACCTCGATGTGGCCGGCCAGGTGTTCGCGTTCGGCGACCACGAGGGAGATGCCGCCGGGGGTCCGGCAGACGATCGTCATGACGTCCGGGCCGTCGCCGTCCCAGCCGCAGAGGTGGGACGCCCAGGCCTTGCGGCCGTTGACCACCCACTCGTCACCATCGGCGACCGCGGTGGTGCGCACCCCCTGGCCGGGGCCCTCGGCGTCGAAGTTCGCGCTGCCTTCGGGCTCGCTGAAGGCCATGGCCGCCAGCGGCGCGCCCGAGTCGGCCAGGAAGGGGTGCACGAAGCGCTCGACCTGGTCCGGGGTGCCCACCTGGTAGACGGGTGCCAGTGCGATGAGCGGCCCGGCCAGGGAGATGACGAAGTCCGGCATCTCGACCGCCCACTCTTCGAGGAAGAGGGCGGCGTCGACGCCGTTGGAGGCACTGCCGCCGAACGGCACCGGGATCAGTCCCTTGAGGAAGCCCGCCGCGACCGCGTCCTCGAACACCGGCCGCACCAGCTGCGCCCGCGCCCTGGGATCGGGTTCCGCGCGCGTCGCCGACGCCAGGTCCCGCAGTCGTTCCCTCGCGAAGCCGCGGGCCGTCGCCTTGAGCTGTTCCTGCTCCGGGGTGAGGAGGAAGGAAACGGTCATCGGTGTGACCCCTTCGCCGATCGAGTGCCGCCGAGATCATCAGGACCGGCACGACGCGAGACGGTCCGGGAACGCGCCGAGGATAGGCGGGATGTCGACCCGGCGCCCGACAGCGACGCACGTCCCCCCGGACCCACATCCCGGCCGCTGCCGACCCGACGGGAAGTGGGTGCCCGATCACTCACCAGGCCCGGCGTCCGCCGATTCACCCGCTATCGGGTGAACGCCGCACGGGTGGGGCACGCCCTGCGCCGCGCACCGCCCTTCCGCGCCCGTGTCAGTGCCCCGCGCTCTGCCCGCCGTCGACGTGCAGGATCTCGCCCGTGACGAATCCGGCCCGTTCGAGGTAGGTGACGGCATCGACGACCTCGTCGACATCGCCCATGCGGCCGACCGGGTGCAGCGCGGCGAACGCCTCGTGCGTCCCCGGCGGGTGCATCGGGGTGCGGATGATGCCGAGACCGAGGGCGTTCACGCGGATGCCCCTAGAGGCGTACTCGATCGCGAGCGACCTGGTCACGGCGTTGAGGCCGCCCTTGGTCAGCGAGGCGAGCGCGGACGGCACGGTGGACAGCGCGTGGTCCACCAGCGTGGTCGACACGGTGACGACGTGGCCGCCGTCGCCCTGCGCGACCATCGCCGCCACCGCGGCGCGGGAGGTCTCGAAGAAGCCGCGCAGGTTCGTGCCCGTGGCGACGTCGAAGTCGGCGTCGGTGTACTCGGTGAACGGCTTGGCGATGAAGACGCCCGCGTTGTTCACCAGCGTGTCGACCCTGCCGAACCGGGCCAGCGCCCGCTCCACGACCCGCGCCCCCTCACCCGGCCGCGCCAGGTCGGCACGCACGTCGAGCACTTCGGGGTCGTCCGACGTGCCGATCGACCGCGACACGGCCACGACCGCGTAACCGAGCTTGCGGTACGCCGGCACGAGAGCCGCGCCGATCCCCTGGGACGCACCCGTGACGACAGCCACCTTCTGCGTCTTCATTTCGCCCCACCCGCTTCCGGGAGAGAACCGGACCCACGGCACGATCGTGCGCGCACCCGTCCCTCGCGCCACGACTCGTTCACTCCCTGGCGGGACGTTCAGCCCCCGCTTCGGTCTAGCGCGGCTCCGACACACACCTCGAACAATTGATCCACATGCCGCACCCAGGACCGTCGTGCAGCGGGCTTCCGCCCCGGTGAGCCTGTCGGCATCGGCGATGTCGTCCACCGCTGGGCATCCGTCGACAGACGGCCGCACCGTCGTCCCGATCGGGATCGACCGGGGCGCTGCCGGTGGGGTTCCACGGTAGAGCCGACCGAGCTTCCGGTGGGGGACGCCGGAACAGGTGAACTTGGCGGTCCGCAGGTTCGGGCCGGGAACTGCCACAACACCGTCCGGACGGTCCGACCGAACGGCAAGTCGGGCAAGCCGGTACCCGTCACCTCAAGGAGTCCACTCATGCGTCGTGCACTCGCCCGCGTCGCGGCCCTCGTCGGCGTCGCGTGCCTCGCCACTTCCCTCGTTTCCCCGGCCGCCCACGCGGCCAACGGGACGTTCGAATGGGGCCTGGGCGGCCCGTGCAATCTGGAGCAACACTTCTGCTTCTGGTTCTTCGACGTCACAACCCTCACCGACCCGCCCGCCGGCTGCTACGAGATCCCGGAGAACAAGAGCGACAAGCTGTACCGGTACATGCGGAACCGCCTGGACACGAGTGTGCGGATCCACCGCGGCGCCAACTGCCAGGGAGCGGCCAGCGACTCGATCGCCGCCGGGGCGAACCGGATCGGACCGGACGACAAGTTCTACGTGTACATCCCGAAGTAGAGGTGCCGGTGGGGCGTCCCGTCCAGTTCAAGGACGGGCGCTTGGCAGGGTTTTCCCCGGGCGTCGCACTCTCCGGGGCTGCGGAGACGTGAACGGCGAAGCAGGTCGCGGCGGCGGTCGAACCGGGGCATGGAGACCGGGGCGAAGTGAGTCCGCCGATGTCGTGAACCGGGTCGAGAACGGCACGGTCCACGGACCGCTGATCATGGGGTTGGATGTGCAGGGTTGATGCTGCCCCGGCCGCAGGCGCAGGAGGGGAGCCGGCCAATGACCGGCGCCAGCGGGGTTGGAGGGGTCTCGAACCAGGTCACGGGCGGTGTGTTCTTCGGTGCGGTGATCCAGGGCCGCGACATCAGGTGGTGCTGCCGGCTGAGGTTCGCCCGGCGCTGACCGGGCTTCCCGCGGCATCGAAGGTGTTCACTGGCCGCGACCACCGGCTGGAAGCGCTGGGGCAGGCGTTACGGCCCGACCACCCCGGCCGAGTCCGATTGGTGGCTGCGGCGGTGTCGGGAATGGCCGGCATCGGCAAGACCGAACTGGTGCTGCACACCGCCCACCGGGCGCTGCGGGACGGATGGTTTCCCGGCGGGGCGCTGTTCATCGGCATGTTCGGTTACGACCCGAGCGGCGACTCTCGGCGTCGACGCGCCGGCCGGGTGGTTGTCGGCGATCGGGATCCCCGGTGAACACATTCCCGGTGATGAGCAGGAGCGGTCCAGGCCCGCACTCGCCAGGCCGCCGCAGTGACCGCGGTCGCGGGTCGCTCAGCCCGTCAGCGCCGCCACCAGCGTGCCGACGACGCCGTCCTCCTCGCGCCGGTGCAGCACTTCCGACCGGTAGACGAGGTCCACCTCCGTCACCGGGACCCCCACCAGGTCCGGCGGCACCGCCTCGGCAGGCAGGAGCGCCAGTCCCTCGCCGGCGGCCAGCAGGCGGCGGGTGGTGTCGAGGTCCGCGCCCAGGCACCGGGCCGCCGTGCGCAGCGGCGGCAGGCCGGTGGTGGCGCACAGCTCGTCCAGCCCGCCCAGGGCGTCCGGCGCGTCGATCCACCGCGCGTCGGCCAGCTCGAACAGCGACACACCGGCCCGTCCCGCGATCGGGTGATCCCGCGGCACGGCCACCAGCGCCGGCGACTCCGCCAGAGGCGTGGCGCGCAGCGAACTGATGGCCGGCAGCCGCAGCGGCTCGGCGCGCACGGCCAGCGCAGCGACCACGCCCACGTCGAGGTCGCCGACCGCGACCGCCTCGACGACGGCGCCGGGCGGCAGCACGCGCAGGGTCAGCTCGCGCACTCCCGCCGCGCGCGCGTGCCGGGCCACGGCGGGCGCCGCGGCGGACGCCGCGGGCGCGATGCCGACACCCAGCCGCGAGGTGGGCTGCGCGGCCACGCGGGCCACGTCGGCACGCGCGGCGTCCAGGCGCATCAGGATCGGGGTCGCGTGCTCCAGCAGCCGCTCGCCCGCCTCCGTGAGCACGACCGGGCGGCGGCCGAGCAGTGCGGTGCCCAGGTCCGATTCCAGGGTCACGACCTGCTGTGAAACCGCGGACTGCGTGTAACCCAGCTCCCGGGCCGCGTCGGAGAACGACCGCAGCCTCGCGATCGTGCAGAACGTGCGCAACAGCCGGGTGTCCACGGTCGATAAGCGTAGCTGATGCGGACATGCCCAATGATCGGTTGACCTGCACTCGCCCCCGTGCCGATGATGGCCCCGTGGAGCGGATCGCGCGGGTGGCGCTGGTGGGCGAGCGCTCCGCCGCCATACGCGCGCACGGCCGTTACGCGTCCTTGTTCGACGCCCTGTGGCGGCGCACCGGGATCGCCGTCGACGCCTACTGGACCCCGACCACCGACGTGTCCGGCCTGGCCGCCTTCGACGGTGTGTGGCTGGTACCCGGCAGCCCTTACGAGAGCGAGGACGGCGCGCTGGCCGCCGTGCGCACGGCCCGGGAGGGCGACCTGCCGTTCCTGGCGACCTGTGGTGGCTTCTCACACACCCTCCTCGAGTACGCCCGGTCCGTGTGCGGGCTGGCCGACGCCGCCCACGCGGAGAACGCGCCGGAGGCCCGCGTTCCCCTGATCGTGCCCTCCGCCAAGCCGCTGGCGGGCCACGAGCGCCGCATCCGGCTGCGGCCCGGGTCGCTGGCCGAGCGGGTGCTCGGCGCGGGCGCCACCACCGAGCGCCACCACAGCGGCCACGAACTGGACCCGTCCTACGCGCCGCTGTTGGAGGAGGGCGGGCTGCGGCTCACCGGACATGACGACGACGGGGTCGCCCGCGTCGCAGAGCTGCCCGGGCACCGCTTCTTCCTCGCGACCGCGTTCCAACCCGAACTGTCCGCCGACTCGACCGCACCGCACCCGATCGTGACCGCGTTCGCCGAAGCGGCCGCCATGGTGGCCACCTGACCACGAGGACGTTGATGACGACCGAGCCGAGCGCGCAGACCCCGAAGTGGGTGCCGTACTTCCTGGCCTGCTCGCTGATCTGGGGGTCGGGGTTCGCCCTGATCAAGATCGGCGTGGACGCGGGCATCGCGCCCGCCTGGGTGGCGTTCTGGCGCTGCTCCTTCGGTGCGGCCGTGCTGTGGCTGCTGGTGCTAGGCCGTCGGCTCGCCGTGCCGCGCAGCGCGAAGGTCTGGGGGCACGCACTGGTCGTGGGCACGGTGCTGAACGCGCTGCCCTTCGCCCTGTTCGCCCTCGGCGAGCAGCACATCAGCTCGCTGCAAGCGGGCGTGTGGAACGCGATGATCCCACTGTTGACCCTGGTCTGGGTGCTGATCATGCTGCCGTCGGAGAAGCCGACCCCGCGCAGGCTGGCGGGCCTGGCCACCGGGTTCACCGGCGCGCTGGTGGTGCTCGGCGTGTGGGACGGCGTGGAGGCGCCGATGCTCGCAGGCAGCGTCGCCTGCCTGCTCGCGGTCGCCTCCTACGGGCTCGGCTACACCTACACCCGCAAGTTCCTGTCCGATGTGGACTCGCCTGCGCTGACGCTGACCGCGATCCAGATCGGCCTGGCCGCGCTGGAACTGGCCGTCGTGGCACCGTTCTCCACCGGCTCGCCGGGCCTGCCGACCTGGCCGGGTTGGGGTCCGATGGCCGCGATGCTCGTGCTGGGCGCGGTCGGCACCGGCATCGCCTACATGTGGAACCTGACGGTGATCCGCGCGGTCGGGTCGACCGTGGCGTCCACGGTGGCGTTCCTGACGCCGATGTGGGCGGCGCTGATCGGCGTGCTGTTCCTCAGCGAGGCGCTGCACTGGAACACCGTCCTCGGCGCGCTGCTGATCATCAGCGGCGTGGTGCTGACCCGGCCGCCCAAGCCGAAACCCGCGGCCGAGGCAGCCGCCCCGGCCGCGGTCAGGGCCGAAGCAGCGGAGTGATCCGGCGCAGGCCCTCGGCGACGGTGGCCGGGTCGCGGGCGAAGCCGAGGCGGACGCCGCGGTCGCTCCCCAGGGTCTCGCCCGGCATCAGCAGCACCCCGACGTCGAGGGCGCGCCGGCACAGCGCGAGCGACGGCTCGCCGGAGGTCGGCGCCGCCCAGGCGAACGGCGTGCCCTCCGGCCGGACCACCCGGATCAGGTCCGCGTGCCGGTCCGCCCACTCGGCCACCACCTCCAGGCCCGGTGCCACGGCGGCGTCGTAGGCCGCGGCGAACTCCTCGTGCCGGTCCAGCACCCCGGCCGCCAGCTCCTCGCACAGCACGGAGTTCGCGATGGAGGTGTAGTGCTTGTGCCGGGCGCACCCGGCCACCACGTCGGCCGGGCCGTGCAGCCACCCGATCCGCAGCCCGGGCAGCCCGTACACCTTGGCCAGACCGGACACCGACACCACGCGCGGGTGCCGGCCCGCGGGCGAGCCGGCCAGGTCCAGCCGGTACTCCTCGTCCAGCACGAGGTAGCCGTCGGTGGCCGCCACCAGGTCGGCCAGGGCGGTGACCTGCGCGTCGGTCGCCCGCCTCCCACCCGGGTTGCCCGGCGAGTCCAGGTAGACCAGCCGCAGGTCCGGCCCGGCCGCAGCGCGCACCGCGTCGAGGTCGACGGCCATGTCGTCGGTGCGGGCCACGGTCTGCACCCGGCAGCCGAGGTGCACGGGCACGTCCACCGACGGCAGCCAGCCCGGCAGGAACGTCAGTACCCGGTCGCCCGGTCGGAGCAGGGTGGTGAACAGCAGGTACAGCGCCTCGGCGGCACCGTGGGTGACCAGCACGCGGTCCGGGTCGGCGCCCTCGCCGTACCGTGCCGCGACGGCCTCGCGCAGCCGCGACGTCCCGACGTCCGAGCCGTAGCCGAGGGCCAGGCCGGCGGGCACGGCGAGGTCGGCGAGGTCGCGCACCGGGACGTAGCTGTTGCCCAGGTCGATCTCGTAGCGGCCGGGCGTGTCCTCGAACGCCCACTGCCGCATCGGGTACCGTGCCGCGGTCACCCGACCTCCTCCAACCTGCGCCGCAGCGCCGGCGACACGTCACCCGCGCATACCTGCTCGACCTCGCCGCACAGCCGCACCGTGCCGTCGTCGCCGATCACGACCTCCACCACGCCGCCCGCCATCTCCACCCGCACCCGGCCGCCGGTCAGCCCGCGGGTGTGCGCGGCGGACGCCGCGGCGCAGGCGCTCGCGCCGGAGGCGGGCGTGTAGCCGGCACCGCGCTCGTAGACCTCGATCCGCAGCACGTCCGGCGCGGCCACCGCCGTGAACTGGACGTTGGTCCGGCCGGGGAAGCGCTCGTGCCCGGCCACGGCCTCGCCGAGGGTGTGGGCCAGCGTGGCGTCCACCCGGTCGAGGAACAGCACGGCGTGCGGGTTGCCGTTGTCCACGACGCTGATGTCGAACCGCTCGCCCGCCACGGTCAGCTCGTCCGGCTCCTCGACCACCGCCGGGCCGAGCGCGACCTCGACCAGCCCCGCCGCCTCGTCCCGCACATCCACGATGGACTCGCCGGCGGGGGTGGCCACGACGAACCGGGCCACGCCGGTGTGCCGCCGCGCCAAGTGCAGGCCGACCATGCGGACACCGTTGGCGCTGCGGGCGCACAGGCTGCCGTCCGCGTTCAGCGTGTGCAGCACGATGGGCCGGTCCGCGTGGACCGGCCCGTGCGGCAGGCGCAGCACCCCGTCCGCCCCGACGCCGAGCCGGCGGTCGCACAGCAGCCGCGCGGCGGCGGGCGTGACCGGCAGGTCGGTCTCGGCGGTGTCGATGAGCAGGTAGTCGTTGCCCAACGCCTGGTACTTGACGAAATCGGCCACGGGCGGCTACATCGCGTCCGCGGTCAGGGCCGCCTTGTCGTGGTCGTCGCCGTACCACTTCTCCTTCCACCGCGAGAACGCCACGATGACGATGTCCCGGTGGCCGGGGCCGCCGTCGGCGGAGGTGACGTCGGTGACGTCGTGCTGCAGCGCCCGGTCGTCCAGCAGGACGGCCTGGCCCGCCTCCAGCGTGCCGTCCCAGAACGGGGCGTCCGCGCCGGGGCGCCACAGCCGGGTCTTGCCGCCGCCGACGTTGTTGCGCCGCAGGATGGCGATCATGACGAACTCGTGGCCGTCGTGGTGCACGCCCTCGGGCGTCAGCGGCCCGACCCGGTCGCCCTCGGCGCGGGTGCGGTTCTGGTGCACGTTGATCTGCCAGTCCTCGCTCTTGTCGAGGTCGAAGCCCTCCATGCCCGCGCGGATCAGCGGGGTGAAGTCGACCTCGATCGGCAGGTACTTGCGCTTGATCCCGCCGGCGACGGGGTTGAACTTGGTGAACGTGGTGTAGTCGCGGTGCTCCAACAGCTCGAACTGCCAGCCCGCCGCCTCGTCGTGGTGGAGCCGGTACTGGCTGAACCGCTTGAACCGGGTGCCGTTGCCCATGTACTCGTCTACGGGGCACCGGTCGTAGCTGTCCAGGATTTCCTGGGAAACCTCGGGCAGGTCCACGATCGCGAACCGCTGGTCGTTCAAGGGCATGTCAGGTCCTTCCGTGCTCGACGACGGGGTGGCCGTCCACCGGGGGCGGCGATGTGTCGGGATCAGACGTCCGCGGTGATCAGCTCGGAGACCTCGGCCAACCGCTCGTCGAGGTAGCGGGCCGAGGAGTTCAGCCGCCAGAGGGTGCCGCGCGCGATGCCGCGCCGCATGTAGGCCGAGTCGGCCGACGGGAGCACGATGTTGTGGAACCACCCCGCCGCGTGCTGCGAGTCGACGGTGATGTGCAGGCGGTGGTAGACGATGCCGACCTCGGGCAGCCCGAGCCGTTCCCACGCCCCGACGACCTGTACGAACCGGTCGGGCACCAGCCACTCGGTCATGCCCAGGAAACCGACCGCCTCCGGGTAGAACCGGCGGTAGCGGCACAGCAGGACGGCGAGGTTGCCCGACAGCAGGGCGGTCGCGGTGAGCGAGTCCTCCAGCTCCTGCGGGCTGATGTCGAAGACCTCGTAGAGCTGGTTGAACAGGGTCGTGTGGACCTCGGCGGGCTTGCCGTTGCCCATCTCGTCCCAGAAGTTGTTGGCGATCTCCATCTTCGCCGGGCCCGCCGTGCCGACCTGCATCAGCGCGAGCAGGTCGTCGAACCGCCCGTCCACCACGGATTCCTGGATGACGTACTTGCGCAGGTGCTCCGCCGTGGCGTGGTGGCGGATGAAGTCCATGTAGTAGGGGTGCTTGAACACCCGGTGCCCGCGTGCGCTCCGCTTGAGCCAGGACAGGTACTCCGCGGGCGCGGTGGGCGCCGCGTCGACGACCGCCCAGTCGACCGCGGCGTCCTCTGCGGCGATGGTCGCGCGTTCCAGCGCGGTGAGGACGCCGTTGATCACCAGCGAGCCCTCCGCGGTCGGCTCGTCGGGGATCTTCATGACCAAGTCGTAGATCCGCGCCAGCAGCAGCTGTTGACTGCGGAACGCTCCCTGATCACCGGCCGCGGCGGCCGCGTTCAGCGCTTCGACCTCGTCCGCGACCCGGATGACGTCCTGCCCGACGACCTTGGCATCCAGTTCTTCTGCGGGCAGCCGAAGCCACGATGAGATTTCCTCGACGAGCGCACCCCGATCACGCACCACCGGCTCCACCTTGCCCAGGTTCAGGTTGAGTCGGTCGACGACATGTCCGACTCGATCGACGCGGATTGGGCCGCTCCCCCGGGCCCATTTGATCGATTGGGACCTGCGACCGTGACAATGGTCGCCCAGGACTCGAGACATCGAACATCCGCCATTCGGACGCAACGTTCGGTCAGGTTGCGCGCCGGTTATTGCTCCGGCAGTGTCCACTTGCCTCTTTTAGGCTCTTGACCTGCGGCGTTGCGGGCCGGGGATCGGGCAGGTTCCGCCGGAAGCCGGCATCCCCCTACTACAGGCGGATGCAGTCTGCGCTCCTGCACGCTGGCGCAGTGGTCATGCGGAGGCGTCCGACACGACCCTCGGGAACAATATAGCCCGGTAGCTCACGGCGTATACCACAGCCATTTCTGGAAGGTGGTTCCGTTGCAGTTCTGCAGGCGGATTCCATTGGATACGCTCCCGTCGAGGCACATCGTCCGGTCGTAACGATCGAGCACCAATTCGCCCTCCGAAGTGGCCAACCATCTCTGGAAGGTGGTGTCGTCACAGTTTCGCAGACGGATTCCGTTGGAAGTGCTTCCGTCGAGGCACATCGGCACGTCGTAACGGTTGAGGCGTAGTTGGCCCGGAACCGGCGTGTACCACTGCTGGAAGGTGGTTCCGTCACACGGACGCAGACGCACGCCGTTCGAGGTGCTCGCATCGAGGCAGTACTGCCCAAGGGCATAGTGCGCGTTAGTCAGCGAGGGAGCTGCCGCCGTGGCGGGCGACGCGGACATGCCCGCCGGAGCGCCCGCAGTAGATGTGAAAGCGGTCCCGGCAAGCGTCACCACGATGACGGCGAGAACTCTGACGATTTTCTTCCTCATCTTCACCCTCCGGTATAGATGGCCGAGCAAGACCTTGACCGCACGGTCGCCCGAACTCCACACACCGCCACGCCTGCGAGACAGTCGGCCCTATCGATATCTTCTACACCCCTTTGGCACATGGATGCCGATTCCTGTATAGCAGATGGGGCTCGACAAGGCGAGCGCCTATAGAGGAATTGGCCCATTCAGTCGGCCGGCGAGTTTCGATCCGAGATGGAATTTCACGGAAATCCTGTACGTGGTCGACAACGACACCAAGCGGCAGGCGCTGCCGGCGGACATCCCGGCCCGCGGTCCACAAGCGCTTCGCCGCCTGGGAGGAGGTCGGCGCGTCGGAGCGGCCGCTCGACCGCGTCCGCCTGGCGGAGGGGCGGGTGGCGGTGCTGGGGGCGACAAGATCGGGCACGGATTGTCGGGTGCGGAAGTCCGAGGCTGCACAGGATGGAACCCGAGGGGACGGCCCCGCTCAGGTATGGCGATGGATGCCCACTCCCAGGGACGCGCCAGTGCGCCTTGTGCTCGAAAGGAAGCATTGTGGACGCTCGCATCACCGACCGACCGGCGTTCCGGCTCGTCGGCCACGCAGCTCGCGTTCCGCTCGTCCACCGGGGGCGGGATTCGGACATCGAAGCGCACATCGCGGCGCTGCCGGCAGAGGAGCACGGGCGACTCAGGGCACTCGGGGACACCGAGCCGGCAGGTCTGCTCCAGGTCAGTGCGGATGTTGACCCCGACCATGCGGAAGGCAGCCGGTTCACGTTCCTGTTCGGCGTCGCCCGTGGAATGTCGTCGCCGGTGCCCGGTGGACTCGACGTGATCGAGGTGGCGGCAGGCTCGTGGGCTGTTTTCCGCACGACCGCGTCGTATCAGTCCGCGTGGATGACCATCGTCAGCGAGTGGTTCCCTTCAAACACCTGGCGCCTGCGTCCGGGGCCGTCGATCCTCACCGACCGCGGAAATGAGCACGGTGCCGCGACCGCCGAAGTCTGGATACCCGTTGAGCGCGCGTAGAGACGTGGTTCGGGACGGCCGCGCCTTCCTCACCCATATGGGGACGACAGCAGTAAGGCGGCACGGCGATGACACGATCAATGCATAAGGGAATCGGAACCATGCCGCGGATCTCACGTCCGAACGCCCGCTTCCAACAGTGGGAAGCGTTGCTCCGCAATCGGAACAGGCGGCAGCGAGCCGGTGAATTCCTGGTCCAGGGAGTGCGTCCCATCAGTCTCGCGGTCGAGCGGGGTTGGCCGATCCGCACCGTGCTCTACGACGCGGAACGGTCGCTGTCGCAGTGGGGTGCCCGGGTGCTCGAACGATCAGGGGGCGAAGGCGTGGCGATCGCACCCGAGTTGCTGCGCCAGTTGAGCGACAAAGACCAGCCCGAGTTGGTGGCCGTGGTCGGGATGCCGGACGATCGACTGTCCCGCATCTCCGTGGGGTCGTCGTTCCTGGGGATGGTGTTCGACCGTCCATCCCTTCCCGGGAACATCGGCACCATCGTCCGGTCGCTGGACGCGTTCGGCGGTTCGGGACTGATCGTCACCGGGCACGGCGCCGACCCGTACGACCCCAAGTCCGTCCGTTCTTCCACCGGATCGCTGTTCGCGGTACCGATCGTCCGATTGCCGTCACACCAGCCCGTTCTTTCCTGGGTGAGAGAGCAGCGCGCGCATGGCGTATCGCTGACCGTGATCGGGACCGACGAGAACGGAGCGGACGACATCGCCGACCTCGACCTGACGGGCCCGATCCTGCTCGTGACCGGCAATGAGACCACCGGGCTGAGCACCGGATGGCGGGAGGCTTGCGATGTCATGGCGCGGATTCCCATCGGCGGCGCTGCCAGTTCGTTGAACGCCGCAAGTGCCGCCACGGTCGCCCTCTACGAGGCCGCCCGTCAGCGCGGCCGATCATAGGGAGCACGAATGGCCTATCGTTACGCCCTCACCCGCGAAAGCCACGCCGACCTCTCGGGCGGTGTGCTGCACTCCGCCCCGGGATTTCCCACTTTCCCCGTTCGACTGGCGAGCGAGATGTTCCAGCGCGCCCTGGAATTCACACCGGGTTCGTCGGCACAGGTGTGGGACCCGTGCTGCGGCAGCGGCCACCTCCTCACCGCACTTGCGCTCCTGCATCGCCTCGACATCACCGGCGTCCTCGGCACCGACCTCGATCCCGAGGCAGTGACGTTGGCCCGGAAGAACCTGGATCTGCTGAGCGAACACGGGATGGATGCGCGCGCCGACGAACTGCGTGCACGGGCCGAACGACTGGGCAAACCCGCATACCTCGATGCCGCAGCAGCGGCTCGGCGACTCGCGCGTGGACTCGCACAACGCGGCGGAGCCCTGCCCTGCGGTGTGGCGCAGGCAGACGTCTTCAACCCCGATCAGCTGCGTCACGCTCTGGGCGGACAGCGCCCGAATCTCGTCATCACCGACGTCCCGTACGGCGAACAGACAACTTGGGGCGGACCGAATGGGGCGGCGGGGATCGACGGCATGCTGAGGGCGCTCGAGGAAGTGCTCGACGACGGCACCGTGATCGCGGTCGCGTCTCGGGGTCGCAAGCCACGCCTGGCCGAGGCGCATCGGCGCCTCGCGTCGTTCAGGATCGGCACCAGAGTCGTGGTCTTCTGCCGTGTCGCACACTAACGCTTCGATCGGCCGCGCGAACTCCTCGACCCCGTGGCGTGTCACGCGGCCTGGGCCGGGTAGTGGGCCAGGTGCGAGACTGTACAACGAGATCGCTCGACAGAGCCGATCGGTTGCCTGCATGGCGGCGGAGCGGACGTGCGGCACCGGGAGGTTGTCCGTCCACATCGGACCGCGCCGACGCCGGGGGCACGGCGGGCGTCTTCCGGACCGCCCCGATCGCCGGCGCCGAGGCGGCGCGGCTGTTCGTCGCCGAGGGCGCGTTCCGGCGGCTCCGAGGGTGCGCCGGGGGACCGGTCGACCTCACCCTTGACCGCCCGCGTCGGCGTCCCGGACGTCGGCAGGCGGTTCGACGGCCGCCCGGAACCGCGGGAGCACCGCCTCGAAGTCCTGACCGGCTCCCACACCACGCCGGTCACCGCGAAGTCGAGCCGCCGGGGAACCGCGAGTCGCGGATCGCGGACGGGAGCCCCGTGCCCGCAGGCACTTCCACCGGCGAAGGCGTCCGTCACGAGGTCGGTCACCCGATCGGTGAAGGTGACCAGATGATGGGCGCCGTTGACATCGGTCCGGCCGCCCGGTCCGATGGGTCGGGCGCTTCGGGAGGGTGGCGACGTGCGGATCGAGCAGCTCGAGTACATCCAGGCGGTCACCCGGCTCGGCTCGCTGCGCCGGGTCGCGGAGGAGCTGCACCTGTCGCAGCCCGCGTTGAGCGAGGCGGTGCGCAACCTGGAGCGCGAGCTGGGCGTCAACATCCTGAACCGCACGCGGTCCGGTGCGCGGATCAGCGACGAGGGCCGCGAGCTGCTGCCCTACATCGCCGGGGTGCTCGATGCCGTGGACCAGCTCCGCCGGGCCGCCGACGAGCAGCACCACAGCAACCGGGTGCTGCGCGTGGGTACGGTCAACGCGGCCACCGTCGGGCTGGTGATCCCCACCATCCGGGAGTTCCGCGAGACCCACCCGGCGACCCGCGTCGAGGTGGTGGACGCGCGTGAGGCCGAGATCCACCGGTCACTGCTGGAAGGCAGCTTGGACATCGGGCTGGTGAACTACCTGCGCGGCGACGACCCACCGCCGGACTTCGACACGACCGAGCTGCTGCGCGGGCAGCCGGTGGTGTGCCTGCGGGCGGACAGCCCGCTGGCCGCCCGGCCCGCGATCGAGGTGTCCGACCTCGTGCGCCAGCCGCTGATCGCGATGCGGTCCGGGTACGTCATGCACCGGTACCTGCACCGGCTGCTCGACGGGCGCACCCCGTCGTTCTCCTGCTCCACCGACGGCGCCGAGATGGGCAAGCTGATGGTGGCGGAGGGGTTGGGCGTCACCGTGCTGCCCGACTTCAGCGTCGTCGGCGACCCGCTCGAACGCGCCGGGACCATCACCTGGCGACCTCTGGCGTCCCGTCAGGTGGACGTCCTGTTGGTCGCGCAGCGCCGCCGGGCGGGCTCGACCACGCGGCCGGCGCGCGAGCTGCACCAGCTGTTCGTCAAGCGCGCCATGGAATTCGGGGAGCGCGCGGCGTGAGCGCGCGGCAGCCTCGGCGGTGGAAGGGAAACCCTATCGCCCCCTCGGCGATGGCGAATGGACCGATCACGGCGAGCGTGCCTAGACTTTTTCCCATGTCGACCGATCGCTGGGACCTCACCCGGCGGCGGCATGTGGATTTCGTGCGAATCGCCGGCCAGGGTTGTCCGCGCTGATCAGCGTCGATCCAGCCGTCCCCTTTTCGTCTTCCCCTTTCATGGGAGTCTTCGCCGTGTCCACAGAAAGCCGCACGGAAATCAGTCACGAGCCGCTGAAGTTCGCCTACTGGGTGCCGAACGTGAGCGGCGGCCTCGTGACGAGCACGATCGAGCAGCGCACCGACTGGACCTACGACTACAACCGCAGGCTCGCCGTCCTCGCCGAGGACAACGGGTTCGAGTACGCCCTGTCCCAGGTGCGGTACATGGCCAGCTACGGCGCCGCGTACCAGCAGGAGTCCACCAGTTTCAGCCTCGCCTTGCTGCTGGCCACCCAGCGGCTCAAGGTGATCGCCGCCGTCCACCCCGGGCTGTGGCACCCCGCCGTGCTGGCGAAGCTGATCGCGACCGCCGACCACCTCTCCGACGGCCGTGCCGCGGTCAACGTGGTGAGCGGGTGGTTCAAGGGCGAGTTCACCGCGCTGGGCGAGCCCTGGTTGGAGCACGACGAGCGGTACCGCCGGTCCGAGGAGTTCATCCGGGTGCTGCGCGCGAGCTGGACCGAGGACGACGCGCAGTTCGCGGGCGACTTCTACCGGCTGCGCGGGTACGACCTCAAGCCGAAGCCGCCGACCGCGCCGGGCCGGCCGCACCCGGAGATCTTCCAGGGCGGCAACTCCACGGCGGCCCGTGCCATGGCGGGCCGGGTCTCGGACTGGTACTTCAGCAACGGCAAGGACTTCGACGGCATCAGCGAGCAGATCGCCGAGGTGAACCACACCGCGTCGGCCCACGGGCGGACCGTCCGGTTCGGCCTCAACGCGTTCCTCATCGCCCGCGACACCGAGGCGGAGGCGCGCGACACGCTCCGCGAGATCGTGGCGAAGGCCGACGTCGAGGCTGTGCACGGTTTCCGGGACGCGGTCCGGCAGGCGGGCGGCTCCGCGCCGGACCGGAAGGGCATGTGGGCGGACTCGGGCTTCGAGGACCTCGTGCAGTACAACGACGGGTTCCGCAGCAGGCTCATCGGCACCCCCGAGCAGACCGCGCACCGGATCGTCGAGTACAAGCGGCGCGGGGTGGACCTGCTGCTGCTCGGTTTCCTGCACTACCTGGAAGAGGTCGAGTACTTCGGCCGCCGCGTGCTGCCCATCGTCCGCGAGCTGGAGGCCGACCTGGCCACCGGCGCCGGCGCCCCGGAACCCGTGGGAGTGACCCGATGACCACCACCGAGAACACCACCGACTGGGCCGGGAAGCCCGCGCCCGCGAACTCCGCCGACTGGGTGGCGCGGGCGGCCGAGGTCGCCGCGATCCTGGCCTCCGACGCCGTCGAGCGCGACCGCGCGGGCAAGACCCCGCACGCCGAGGTCCGACTGCTCAAGGACTCCGGGCTGGTGACGCTGCTGGGCCCGGCCGAGCACGGCGGCGGCGGGCAGAACTGGACCACCGCCTACCGGGTGATCCGCGAGATCGCGAGCGGCGACGGCTCGATCGGCCAGCTCATCGGCTACCACTACCTGTGGGCGTGGGCGGCGCGGCTGGTCGGCACGCCGGAGCAGATCGCGGCCGTGGAGGAGCAGGCGACCCGCGAGCGCTGGTTCTACGGCGGCGCGGTCAACCCGAGGGACGACGACCTCGTCATCACCGACGACGGCGACGAGCTGGTGTTCAACGGCCGCAAGTCGTTCTCCACCGGCGGCAAGGTCTCCGACGTCACGGTGCTGGAGGGCGTGCTGGCCGGGACGGACAAGCACATCTTCGCGATCGTCCCGTCCGCGCAGGAGGGGATCGCCTTCAACGACGACTGGGACAACCTCGGCCAGCGGCTCACCGAGAGCGGCAGCGTCGAGATCCGCGACGTGCGGGTGCCGTGGGCGCAGGCCGCGGGGTACGTCGACAAGGAGTTCCGGCCCAGGACCTACAACACGCTCAACGTGCCGCTGATCCAGTTGGTGTTCACCAACTTCTACCTCGGCATCGCCCGCGGCGCGCTGCACACGGCGACCGCGTACACCCGCGACCGCACGCGGCCGTGGCCCTACGGCGGCGACAACAAGGAGTCCGCGACCGAGGAGTTCTACATCCTCGACACCTACGGCGACCTCCACGCCAAGCTGTGGGCCGCGGAAGCCCTCGCGGAACGGGCCGCCGAGGCGATCGAGCGGATCAACGCGCACGCCGACGCGGTGACCCCGGAGGAACGCGGCCACGCGGCCGTGCTCGTCGCGGCGGCCAAGCAACGGGCCGTCGACACCGGCCTGGAGATCGGCACGAAGGTGTTCGAGGTGACCGGGGCCAGGGCGAGCGCGAACTCCGTCGGCCTGGACATCTTCTGGCGCAACATCCGCACGCACAGCCTGCACGACCCGGTGGCGTACAAGCGGGTGGAGGTCGGGCGGTACGCGCTGCTCGGCGAGGTGCCCGAGCCCAGCTGGTACACCTGACCGACCGCCGGGCCTCGGCCCTCGTCACCACACCGGAGGACGCCATGACCGGACTGGTCGGACCACCGCGCGCGGTCGCGGTGATCCGTGACGGGGCCGAGGCGCTGGCGGCGGCCGACCGGCTGGCCGCCCGGTTCGCCGAACGCGCGGCCGAGCGCGACGCCCACCGGCTGCTGCCCACCGGGGAGTTGGCCGAGCTGTCGGCGAGTGGCCTGCTCGGCATCACCGTGCCGCGGGCGCACGGCGGCGCGGACGTCGGCACGGCCGTCGTCGCGGAGGTGTTCCGGCGGCTCGCGACCGCCGACCCGAACATCGCCCAGATCCCGCAGAGCCACATCGCGTACGTGAACGTGCTGCGGCACCAGGGCACGCCGGAGCAGCGGCGGTTCTTCTTCGCCGAGGTGCTCGCGGGCAGGCGGTTCGGCAACGCGCAGTCCGAGGCGGGCACCGGCCACGTCCAGGAGCACCGGACGCGGCTGCTGCCCCATCCCGACGGCGGGTTCGTGCTCGACGGGCTCAAGCACTACTCGACGGGGGCGTTGTTCGCCCACTGGATCCCGGTGCTCGCCCGGGACGCGGAGGACCGGGTGGTGGTCGCCTACGTGCCGGCCGACGCACCGGGGCTGACCGTGGTGGACGACTGGGACGGTATGGGGCAGCGCACCACGGCGAGCGGTTCGGTGCGCCTGGACGGCGTGCGGGTGCCCGCCGAGCGAGTCGTGCCGCACCACCTGACGTTCACCGGCCCGCAGCTCTACGGCGCGCAGGCGCAGGTCCTGCACGCCGCCATCGACGTGGGCATCGCGCGTGACGCGTTGACCGATGCGGTGGCGTTCGTCCGGACCAAGAGCAGGCCGTGGTTCGAGGCCGGTGTCGAGCGGGCCGAGGAGGACCCGCTGACCGTGCAGCGGTTCGGCGAGCTGGAGATCTCGGTGCGCGCGGCGGAGGCGCTGCTCGCCGAGGCCGGCCGGGCGGTCGACGACGCGGCCGCGCGGCTCGCCGAGGGCGGACCCGAGGCGTCGCCGGACGAGCACGCGGCCTCGGCGTCCATCGCCGTCGCCACCGCGAAGGCGTTCGCCGATCGGACGGCCGTCGACGTGACGAGCGCGCTGTTCGAGGTGTCGGGCACCCGCTCCGCGTTGGACCGGCTCAACCTGCACCGCCACTGGCGCAACGCCCGCACCCACACGTTGCACGACCCGGTGCGCTGGAAGGTCCAGCACATCGGCCGCTACGCGTTGACCGGGGCGCCGCCGCCCCGGCACGGCCTGATCTGACCGGAGGCCCGACTTGTCCTCGACCGGCTGGTTCGTGCTGGACCGGCACATCGACGCGCCGGACGGCGACGTGCGGCCGCACCCCGACACCGCAGGCCCGTTCCACCCGGTGGTGGACGCGTTCTCCGCCGCCGTGCGCGCTCGTTCGCTCGTGCCCACACCGTGACCCGGAAGGCCGTCATGACCCTGACGTTCCACTGGTTCCTGCCGACGTACGGGGACAGCCGCTACCTCGTCGGCGGTGGCCACGGCACCGACATCACCGCGGCGGGCGGCGACCGGCCGGCCACCATCTCCTACCTCGCCGGGATCGCCCGCGCCGCCGAGCAGCTGGGCTTCGTAGGCGCGCTCACCCCCACCGGCGCGTGGTGCGAGGACGCCTGGCTCACCACCGCGATGGTGGCGCGCGAGTCGGAACGCCTCAAGTTCCTGGTGGCCTTCCGGCCCGGCCTGGTCTCCCCCACGCTGGCGGCGCAGATGGCGGCCACGTTCCAGCGGCACTCCGGGGGCAGGCTGCTGCTCAACGTGGTGACCGGCGGCGAGGACCACGAGCAGCGCGCGTACGGCGACCACCTCGGCAAGGACGAGCGCTACGAGCGCACCGACGAGTTCCTGGCGGTGACCCGCGCGTTGTGGCGCGGCGAACGCGTCACCCTGGACGGCAAGCACGTCCACGTGGTCGACGCGGCCTTGTCGCGGGTGCCGGACCCGGTGCCGGACATCTACTTCGGCGGGTCCTCCCCCGCCGCCGTCCGGGTCGCCGCCCGCCAGGTCGACGTGTACCTGACCTGGGGCGAGCCGCCGGCACAGGTGGCGGAGAAGATCGCCTGGGTGCGGGCCGAGGCGCCGACGGCCGGCCGCGCGCCCCGGTTCGGCATCCGGCTGCACGTGATCAGCCGCGACACCTCCGGGCAGGCGTGGGCGGAGGCCGACCGGCTGCTGGCCGCGCTGGACCCCCGGGTCATCGCCTCCGTGCAGGACGGCCTGGCGCGCAGCGGGTCGGTCGGCCAGCGGCGGATGCGCGAACTGCACGGCGGGCGCACCGACCGGTTGGAGGTGTCGCCCAACCTGTGGGCGGGCGTCGGCCTGGTCCGAGGCGGTGCGGGCACCGCCCTGGTGGGCAGCCATGTCGAGGTGGCCGAGCGGATCGAGGAGTACCACGCGCTGGGCATCGACGAGTTCGTGCTGTCCGGCCACCCGCACCTGGAGGAGGTCTACTGGTTCGGCGAGGGCGTGCTGCCACTGCTGCGGGCCAAGGGCTTGTGGAGCCACCCGGCCCCACCGCCGCAGACGGCGCCGGCCGGCATCCCGTTCGCACCCACCCGGTGACTCCGGGCCGGCCCTTCGCGGGCTCGTCCGGCGAACATCGCGTGCACAGGGTGCGCGAGCACTTCCCGCGGACGCAGTTCGAGCACAGATCAGGTTTCCGCGCCGCGCCCGTCTGTACGTGTGAGTTCCGACCCACGAGAGGCTGGCACGATGCGGAAATTGATCTTCGGCATGAACGTGACCCTGGACGGCTACGTCGCCGCGACCGGCGACGACATCAACTGGAGCAGGCCGAGCGACGAACTGTTCCAGTGGTGGCTCGACCGGGAGCGGACGAGGGACATGTCGCTGTACGGGCGCAGGCTGTGGGAGACCATGAGCGCCTCCTGGCCGACCGGCGACCGGCAGCCCGACGCCACCCCGGCGCAGATCGCGTTCGCGCGGAACTGGCGGGACACGCCGAAGGTGGTCTTCTCCGCGACGCTCGACGAGGTCGACTGGAACACCCGCCTGGTCACCGGCGACGCGGTCGCCGAGATCACCCGGCTCAAGGCCGAGGACGGCGGCCCCATGCGCATCGGCGGCGCGACGCTCGCCGGGGCGGCCATGCGGGCCGGGCTGATCGACGAGTACGAGATCGTCACCCATCCGGTCCTGGTGGGCGGGGGCACGCCGTTCTTCACCGCGCTGGACAGCCGGGTGAACCTGACCCTGGTGGAGACGCGGACGTTCCCCGGCGGCGTGGTGCTGACCCGATACGAGACGAGGCGATGAGCACGAGCCAGGCGCTCGACTCGTGAGGGCGGGTCGACATCCGTCCTGACGTGCTCGCCGTGCCCCCGCCGGATGAGCACGACGGCGTCGCCGATCGTGACGGATGCTCCGGGACGTGGAGGCGGGGGGGCGGGGGCCCCGCCGGCGCGGCGCGGGGGGGGCGGGGGGGTGTGTGGGTGTG
>NZ_JBHYXZ010000050.1:34784-37501 GCF_042752395.1 Actinosynnema sp. NPDC059335
TCTCCACCCCTCCCCCGCCATCCCCGATACGGAGGTGTCTCGGGGGCTCGGATAGGGGTATCAGCGACAGGTCGCCGATCGTGACGGATGCTCCGGGACGTGGTGGCGCCCCGTCGGCGACGCCGGCGGGGCGACGGTGTTCGCGTTGGTGTTCAGCGGGTCGGGGTGCTCATCCCGTGGTGACTTCGGTGACGGCGGCCCGGGTGCTGGACTCGTGGACGAGCGGGGCCCTTGTGGTCACAGTGTCGGGGGCAGGCCCAGCCAGGGTTTGTCGGTGGCGTCGAATCCGGTGAGTTCGGCGATCTTCCCGTCGGCGATGTGCAGGACCGCGATGTTCAACAGCCGGTGCTCCGGGTCGCCGGGGGCACGGAGGTACAGCGCGGCGGCAGGCATGCGATTGACCGTCGTGGCGATACAGCGCCAGTCGTCGTAGCCGCGCCGGAAGAGCCCGCCGGAGATCCAGCCGTCCACCGCGTCCCCGGCCCCCGTGATCACGGTGCCCGGATCGGGCAGCATCGCGAAGCGCAGGTCGTCGCGCAGCAGGGACATCAACCCGTCGAGGTCGTTGCGCTCATGGGCGTCGATGTACGCCTTCACCACGCCGCGCTCGTCATCCGACAGCTCGTGAGTGGCAGGGCTCCGCCAGTCGAGGCGGCGCCCGGGCAGGTGCTCGCGCATCGTCACGCGCGCCCGCTGCAGTGCGCTGGTCACCGATGCGACGGTCAGCTCGAGGGCGTCGGCCGCCTTCGACGCCGGCCAGCCGAGGACGTCCCGCAGGATCAACACCGCCCGCTGCCGCGGCGGCAGGTGCTGGACGGCGACGATGAACGCCAGCTCGACCGTCTCCCGCGCCACCACCGATTCCAGCGGGTCCGCGGGGAGCATCCGGTCGGGGTACGGCTGCAGGTGCAGCACCTCGGAGCCGGGGTCCGGCAGCCCGTACGGTTCGGGTGTCCGGTTGTCGCGCTTCTCCAGGAAGTCGAGGCAGGCGTTCGTCGCGATCCGGTACAGCCAGGTCCGCAGCGCGGCGTGGCCCTTGAACGACTCCCGCTTGTTCCACGCTCGCAGGAACGTCTCCTGCGTCATGTCCTGGGCGTCCTCGTAGTTCGCGAGCATCCGGTAGCAGTGCACCTGCAGCTCACGCCGGTGGCGCTCCGTGACGAGCGCGAACCGCGCCGTGTCGCCGGCGCGGACCGCCGCGATGAACGTGGCCTCGGCGGCGCCCAGCGGTCTGGCGTCGGTCATGGTCGTCAATCCTTCCACCGGTGCGAGGGGGCTACCGGAACTGACGACGTGGCGGAGCATTTCTGATCGGTGGAGCCGCGGCCAGAGCCGGTCCGGGTACCGTCAGCCCTCAGGTGCGGCCGGCGCCCCCGGGCGGGCGCGTTTGTCGGCTCTGGCGGACGGCCGGCCGTGAGGAGGCAAGCGCCCTCACGCGACGCCGACTGTGTCACGGGCATCACCGGGACAGGGAAGGAACCGCGGCCGTCAGCGGTGCTGCTCCTGCTCGTGGAGCCAGTCGTGGAGCACTTGGGCGGTGGACCCGGCGTGGTCGTTCATCATCGTCTGGTGGTTGCCGGGCGCGTCCACGGTCTCGTGCTCGAGGTTCCATTCCGCCGTCCAGCCGCTGCCCGCCGCGCCCGTTCCGTCGTCGGGTCGCCGGGGCATGCGCTCCCGGGCGCGGACCAGCACGACGGGTGTGGTGACGGCGCTCGGCTGCCAGTCGCCGAACAGGTCCAGGTAGGCGCCCTGCGCGGTGACCTGTTCCTCGGTCATGAGGGCGAAAGCCTGGTCGTTGACGGCGATGCCGCGCAACTCCTCCTCGACGTCCGCCTCCGGGATGCGGTGTTCCGGCAGCCAGGTGTCGAGCAGCGCCACCGCCGCCGCCCGCGTGCCGCGCTCCTCCAAGCGCGCGGCGACCGCGTGCGCCAGCCATCCGCCCGAGGAGTACCCGGCGAGCGCGACGGGCCGGTCGGGGAAGCTCCGCTGGACGGCGTCGGCGTGCAGGTCGATGACGAGGCCGGGCTCGGCCGGCAGCGGTTCGCCGTCGCCGAAACCGGGCAGTGTCAGCACGTAGACGTCGCGGAGCCCGTGCAGGTGCGGCACCAGGCGTGCGAAGTGGTGCGGCCCCGAGGGGGCGACCATCGACGGCACGCACACCAGGGCGGTGGGCGCGGGTCCCGAGGCGAGCGCGACCGGCGCGACCGGCCTGCCGAACTCGGCGACCGTGCGGAAGGTGGGCCGCAGCTTCGCGGCGGCGCGGAGGAGCCCCACGCCCTCGATGACCTTGCCGATCACGCACGCGTGCCGGTAGAGGCCGCGGACCCCGGTCGAGCCGTCGCCGAGGAGTTCCCCCGCTCCGCCGCCGACGGGGCGCACCGCCGAGGGGTGGCGCGACGCCGCGTCGATGAGCGTGCCCAGGTAACGGGCCAGGTCCTCGGCGGTGGGGTGTTCGAAGACGACCTGCGGCGAAAGGGTCAGGCCCGTCGCGGCGGCGAGTCGTCGGCCCATCCCGACCGACGCGAGCGAGTCGAATCCCTGGTCGAGGAAGCGCCGGGTGGCGTCGAGGGGCGCGGGGGGGGGCGGGCCCCCGCGGCCGCGTGCGTCTGCCACACCCCCCGCCCGTGACCCCCCCCCCGCACGGGATCGGGGCCCACCCCGGCGGCCGCACGTTGGGGCGGGCCGCGGCGGCGCTGTTCGTGTTCCTCGGCGCACCG
>NZ_JBHYXZ010000050.1:37511-53033 GCF_042752395.1 Actinosynnema sp. NPDC059335
GCGCGGGGGCGGGGGGGCCCCCGCCCCCCCCCCGCGCCCGCGGCCCGACGCCGCGGGCCGGGGGGGGGGGGGGGGGGGGGGCCCCGGGGCGGGGCGCGCGCGCCCGCCCCCCCCCCGCCGCCGCCTCGGCCCGGACGAGGTGGACCAGGGCGCGTACGCGCTCGACTTCCGGCAGCGCCGCGAAGTCCGCCGGTGGGTGCGGCGCGTCGGCATCGGCGGAGGCGGCGGCGACCCGGGTCCGCAGCCGGTCGAACAGGTGGGTCGGGCGGGCGGCGGTGAAGGCGGGGAGGAAGCGCTCCCAGTCGACGTCGGCGACGGTGACGGCGTCCTCGTCCGCCGCGACCGCGTCGGCCAGCGCGGCGACGGCCACCTCCGGGCCCAGGGGCCGAAGACCACGCTCGCGCAGGTAGTCGCCGAAGCCCGGCCGGGCGCCGATCCCGGCGTCGGCGCACGGCCCGAACGCGATCGACGTGGCCGCCAGCCCGTGGGCGCGGCGGCGGGAAACGAGCGCGTCGAGGTAGGCGTTGGCCGCGCCGTAGGCGGCCTGGCCGCCGCCGCCCCAGGTCGCCGCGACGGACGAGAACACCACGAACCCCTCCAACCGAGGGCCGCGCGCCGCGTCGGTCTCGCCCGACCCGTCGGCGCGGCGCGCCTCGTCCTGCCCGTCGAGCAGCCGGTGCAGTTCGGCGGCGCCCACGACCTTCCCGCCCAGGACCTCGGCGAACTCGTCCAGGTCCCACTCGTGCAGGGGAGCGACGCGGCCGGCGACACCCGCCGCGTGGACGACCGTCGTGACCGGTCGACCGGTCACGGCCAACTCGCCGACGAGCGCGGCCAGCTGTTCCGGATCGCCGACGTCACAGGCCGTGAGACGCACTTCGGCGCCGAGGTCGTCCAGTTCGGCGACCAGCTCGGCCGCGCCGGGTGACGCGGGGCCGCGCCGGCTGACCAGCACGATGCGGCGCGCTCCGTCGCGGGCGAGCCGCCGCGCGACGCGGGCTCCGAGGGCTCCCGTACCGCCGGTGACCAGGACGGTCCCGCCCGGCCGCCACGGCGGCGCGGGGGCGGCGGGTCCGGCCTCGACCAGGCGCGGGACCAACAGCCCTCGGCCGCGGACGGCGAACTGGTCCTCGCCGCCGGGGCCGACCAGCGCGGAGCCGATCCCGCCCAGCGCGGAGTCGTCGACTTTGGCGGGCAGGTCGACCAGCCCGCCCCCGCCGCGCGGGCGTTCCAGGGCCAGTGCCCGGCCCAGCCCCCACACCATCGCCTGGTCGGGGGCGGTGACCGGGTCGTGCCGGCCGGTCGAGACCGCACCCCGGGTGACCAACCACGTCGGCGCCTCCAGCCCGAGGTCGCGCAGCGCCTGGGCGAGCGCGACCGTCAGCGCGAGCCCGCCGGTGAGCGCGGGGTGGTCGCGGTGCCGCGTGCCGTCGAGGGCCAGCAGCGACACCACGCCACCCACCGCGTCCCCACTGGCGCGCACCTGTTCCGACAGCAGTTCGGCGAGATCGGCGCGGTCCGCGTCCGCGCCGCTCAACGTCAGGTGGACCACCTTGCCGCCGAGGCGTTCCACGACCACGGCCACGCGCGAGACGAGCGCGTCGTCGCACCCGTGCGCCGTGGTCAGCAGGAACCAGGCACCCGAGAGGAGCGGTGTCCTGGGCCGGTGGATCGCCAAGGCCGTGGCGGTGACGTCGTTCGCCACCGGCTCCCACTCGACCCGGTAGCGCAGGTCGTCCGGACAGGCGTCACCCGGTCGCGGCGCGACGGATTCGGTCCTCGCGGATTCGGCGGAGCGGTGCGAGTCGGAGTGCGAGTCGGAGCCGGTCGCGGTCTCGTCGAGCCAGAAGCGGGTGCGTTGGAAGGGGTAGGTGGGCAGGTCGAGGTGCCGGCCGCCGCGCCCGTCGAGGACGGCCCGCCAGTCGACCCGAACGCCCCGCACGTCGAGTTCGGCCACCGCGCCCAGCAGCGTCTCCGGTTCGGGACTCCCCCGGCGACAGGCGGCGACCCGCACCGGCCCGTCCGCCTCGGGCAGGCAGGCCGACGCGAGCGCCGTGAGCGTGGCGTCGGGCCCGAGTTCGAGCAACGCCGTCACGCCCCGCTCGGGCAGGCGGCGCACCCCGTCCGCGAAGCGGACCGGCTCGCGGACGTGCCGCACCCAGTAGTCGGGCGAGGTGAGCGTCTCGGGTTTGTGGAGCTCGCCGGTGACGTTGGAGACGATCGGGATCGACGGCTCGGCGAACGCGGCCCGTCCGACGACCGCGCGGAACTCCTCCAGCACGCCGTCCATGTGGCAGGAGTGGAACGCGTGGGAGACCGCCAGCCGCTTCGTGCCGCGCCCCCGCCGCGCCCACGTGGCGGCGACCCGCTCGGCCGCGTCCGCGTCCCCGGCGATCACCGTCGCGGTCGGGCCGTTGACGGCGGCGATCCCCACCCGGCCGTCGAGCCCGGACAGGGATTCGCGGACCTCCGCCTCCCCCGCGCACAACGAGATCATCGCCCCGTCCCGCCGGCACGCCCCCATGAGCCGTCCGCGCGCGGCCACCAGCGTGCACGCGTCCTCCAGGTCCCACACACCGCTGACGTGCGCGGCGGTCAGTTCGCCGATCGAGTGGCCCAGGACGACGCCCGGGGTCAGTCCCCACGACCGCACCAGGCGGAACAGAGCGGTCTCGAAGGCGAACAACGCGCACTGGGTGTACCGGGTCTGGTCCAGGACCGCCGCGTCCCGGGAGCCCGCCGGCGCGAACAGGACCGGCAGCAGCGGACGGTCCAGGTGCGGCGCGAAACCCCGGCAGACCTCGTCCAGCGCCCGGGCGAACACCGGGTAGGCGTCGTAGAGCCGGCGGCCCATCTCCGGGCGCTGGCTGCCCTGTCCCGTGAACAACACCGCCGTCGTGCCGCCCGTGGGCGGACGGGCGGAGCCGCGGATCACGCCACGCGCGGCGTGACCACCGGCCAGGGCCTGCAACGCGCGGGCCAGCTCCGCGCGCCCGTCGGGTCCGGAGGACACCAGGGCCACCGCGCGGTCCTCGAAGCGGGCGCGGCCGGCGAGGGTGTGGCCCACGTCCAGCGGGTCGGCGTCCGGGTGCCGCGCCAGGTAGTCGTCCAGCCGCCTCGCCTGCGCCCGCAGCGCCGCCTCCGCCCGGCCCGACAGGACGACGGGCACCGGGGCCGACGACACCGCGTCCGCCGCGGAGGCCGGGTCGTCGGGCGCCTCCTCCAGGATCACGTGGGCGTTCGTGCCGCTGACGCCGAACGCCGACACGCCCGCTCGGCGCGGACGACCACCCGACCGGTCCCACGGCAGGTTCCCGGTCAGCAGCGCGACCTCGCCCGCCGACCAGTCCACGTGCGGCGAGGGCTCGTGCACGTGCAGGGTCCGGGGCAGCACGCCGTGCCGCATCGCCTGCACCATCTTGACGACCCCGGCGACCCCGGCCGCGGCCTGGGCGTGGCCGAGGTTGGACTTGAGCGATCCCAGGTACACGGGGCGACCGGCGGGACGGCCCTGCCCGTAGGTGGCGATGACGGCGGCGGCCTCCACCGGATCGCCCAACCTCGTCCCCGTCCCGTGCGCCTCCACCACGTCCACCTCGGCGGCGGTCAGGCGGGCGTTGGCGAGGGCTTGGCGGATCAGGCGTTGCTGCGACAGGCCGTTCGGAGCGGTCAGGCCGTTGCTCGCCCCGTCCTGGTTGACGGCGCTGCCGCGCACCAGGGCGAGGACCCGGCGACCGTGGCGGCGCGCGTCCGACAGCCGCTCCAGCAGCAGCACGCCCGCGCCGTCCGCCCAGCCGGTTCCGTCCGCGTCGGCGGAGAACGCCTTGCACCGCCCGTCCGGTGCAAGGCCCTGCTTGCGGCTGAACTCCAGCAGCATGCCGGGGGTGGACATGACCGTGACGCCGCCCGCCAGGACCAGATCGCACTCGCCTGCCCGTACCGCCCGGCAGGCGAGGTGGAGGGCCACCAGCGACGCCGAGCACTGGGTCTCCACGCTCAGCGCCGGCCCTTCCAGCCCGAAGGTGTAGGAGACGCGGCCGGCGAGCACACCCAGCGCGTTGCCGGTCAGGAGATGCCCTTGGACCTCGGCGGGCGCCTGGTGCCACGGCGGTCCGTAGTCCTGGAGGGACACGCCCGAGTACACGCCCGTCCGCGTGCTGCCGCGCAGCGTCCCGGGGTCGATGCCCGCGTGCTCCAGCACCTCCCACGACAGCTCCAGCATGAGCCGCTGCTGCGGATCGAGGGCCTTCGCCTCCCGGGGGCCGATGCCGAAGAAGGCGGCGTCGAACCGGTCGACGTCCGCGAGGAAGCCGCCGTGGCGGGTGCAGACGGTGCCGGGCCGCTCCGGGTCCGGGTCGTAGAGGCGGTCGAGCTGCCAGCCCCGGTTGGTCGGGAAGCCCGCCACCGCGTCGCGGCCCTCGCGCACCAGCTCCCACAGCGCCTCGGGGGAGTCGGCGCCGCCGGGCAGGCGGCACGCCATGCCGACGATCGCGACCGGATCGTCGTCCCCGCCCGGGGCGTGGGTCGGCGCGGTGTCGGCCGTGTCCTCGGTGAGCCCCAACAGCTCCGCGCGCAGGTGGGCCGCGAGAGCGTCCGGCGTCGGACGGTCGAACAACAGCGTGGTCGGCAGTCGCAGCCCCACGGCCGCGGACAGGTCCTCCCGCAGTCGGTCGGCGATGTGCCGGTAGACGCCGAGCCGACGCCAGGGTGCCTGGCGGTCCACGCGGTGCGGACCCGGCCGGCCGGTGGCCGCCCGGACGTGGTCGCCGATCAGTTCGAGGACGAGTTCCCGCTGGGTCCCGACCGGCGCGGCGGCGAGCTTCCGCCGCCACGTGTCGTACGCCTCACCCGCCCGCCGAGGCGACGGCCGCCCGATCTCGCGTGGCTCCCACATGACCCGACGTCCTCACCGTTCCAGGGCCGACAATCATCGACATCACGAGAACTGCGCTTCCACGTGATCGTGCGGGCGCGGCGGCCGTTGGCACGTCGCCGCCGTAGCGCCCGTGACGCAAGTGGCGTCGGCGTGCAGGGGGGAGTGCGGCGCGTGAGCAGTGCGAATCCATTCTGCTCCACCGCGACCACACCTGACAGTGCCCAGTCGTGGCTCACGCGATCGTGTGACCCACGAATGGTCGCAGCGATCAGGAAGAAGAATCATTCGCCGAAGAATCGAATGGCGCTCAGGATGCCGATCTGCGCGAGGGCTCCCACTCGCCCATAATGCCGGGGCGAACCCGACGGCATTTCCGGGAGAACGGACGCTTGGCGACCCTGCCACTCGCGGTTCGGGGCACGGACGGCGATTGCCGAGCCGCAGGTGACCGGGGTCGCCCGGACGAGGATGAGCGGCCCGTCAGGCGACCAGCAGCAGCGCTCCCGTCGAGGCGGTCAGCGCGACGACCGCCAGTACCGCGCTCGTCCACACGAACCGGGCCACCGGCACCTTGACGCCGAAGGCCACGCACCGCTCGTACCACAGCAGGGTCGCCAGCGACGCCCACGGTGTGACGATCGGACCGACGTTCGTGCCGATGAGGAGCGCGAGCAACTGGGTGTGGTTGCCGGCCGGGACGACCGACTCCCCCGCCACGTACGCGGGCAGGTTGTTCACCAGGTTCGACAACGCGGCCCCGGTGCCGGCCGCCCGGACCGCGCCCAGCGCGTCGTCCTCGACGCCGATCAACGCGCCCACGATCCCGGCCAGCCCGTGCCGGTTGATCGTCTCCACGACCAGGAACAGCCCGATGACGAACACCAGCAGGCGCCACGGGACCAGTCCGAACCGCAACGCCGAGCGCAGCCGCACCGCGTAGGCCACCACCAGCAGACCCGCCGACACGGCCGAGGTCAGGCCGATCGGCACCCCCGCGACGATCCCGGCCACGAAGACCAGGCACGCCATCGCCGCCACCCGGAACAGCACGCGGTCTGCGGGCTCGTACCGCGCGGGCGGCCGGTAGGAGGCGTCACCTCCGCGTCGGCCGCGCCGCCAGTAGAAGGCCCACAACAACACGCCGGTCGCCGCGATCGCCGCCAGTTGCGGCGCCCACATCCGGGCCGCGAACTCTGACGGCGTCAGCGCCACGCGGTCGGCGGCCAGCAGGTTGGTGAGGTTGGAGACGGGCAGCAGCAGGCTCGCCGTGTTGGCCAGCCACACGGTGGTCATCGCCAGCGGGAGCGGCGCGATGCGCAGGGTGACCCCCAACGCCAGCAGCACCGGGGTGAGCAGCACCGCCGTGGTGTCGAGGTTGAGCCCCATCGTGGTCACCGCGGCCAGGGCCACGCACAACAGGAACAGCACCGGGTAGCGGCCGCGCGCCAGGATCGACAGGCGGGTGGCCACAACGTCGAACACCTCGGCCCTGGCGGTCAGCTCGGCGAGGACGACCACCGAGCCGAGGAACAGCAGCAGCGGCACGAGTCGCGCGACCGTCGCCTCCGCCTGCCCCACCGGCAGCGCGCCGGAAAGGACGCAGAGCACCCCCACGGCCAGCAGGCCGAGCGCGACCCAGTCCAGCGGGTGCAGCCTCGGGAAACCCCGGGGACGGCGGCTCGCCGGCCCGGTCGCACCGGCCGGAGTGGTGTCGGCGCGCCCGGCTTCGAGCCGCTCGTCGGACATGGGGGAATGCTGTCACGACCACCCCTGTGCGGACGCAGCTACACGGTCAGGTACCCCCAAGACCATGGCGGTCGCCTCGATCGGCCGGATCAACGGCGACGCCCGGAGGGGCGTGCCCCGAAGACGGCAAGCGGGCGGACACCGAACCTCCGGCCGGTTGGTTCCGACGCCGGGGCCACGGCGATCGACCGGGCGTGCGATGGGTCTGACCAGCACCGCCACCTGGCGGTCCTTCCTGGAGCGGCCCGGCATGACGATCGTCAGCGATTACGGTGCCGAGTACCCGCTGGAGGAGTTTCGGGCTCAATCCACCCTGCGACCGGCCGACGCCGACGGACGGAACGCGCTGTACCCCCCGCCGGCCCGCGGCCCCCGGGAATGGCACGACGCCGCCGGACACCCCTTCGCCGACTACGAGTTCTCCTGGAGCGGGCGGAACGGCAGCCCGTCACACCGCTGATCGTCCTGCGGCGTCACCGGGGTATCCACCGAGCGGACAGGACCAGTGTTCCGGGTCGACCGGACACTGCCATCCGGTCGCTCCGTCGACCACCGCGACGCGGGCCGGATGGCGGTGTCCGGGGCAGACCGGGGTGGTGACGGCGAACTGCCGCACGACCTCCTGCTGGAGACCGTCGGCCACCGCGGCGGTCACGTCGGTCGGGGTGAACACGCCGAACCCGGCGTGGTCCACCCGGACCATGACGCCGCCGTGGTCGCCGGCGTCGTCGACGGTGACCGTCACCGGCGGATGCCCCGGAACGGGCGGCTGCGCCCCGACGACCAGGTCGGTCAACGCCGGGACGATCGCCGTGACGGCGCGTGCCGCCAGCTCGGGTTCGCGGATCGCGGTGGACGCGCGGACGATGAACGGAGCGGGAGGCTTCGGATCGTCGTGATCGGGGTGGTCGGTCACGCCGGCAGCGTAGTGCGCCGCACCGGCACCGAGCGTGCCCGCGCGGCGGCGGACCGCGTCGTGCCCTCGACGCCATGCCTGATGCCGCTGCCCAGGCTGATCAGCGTGGTGCTGCCGTCGCGGGCCAACGCGACGGTGAAGCGGTCCCAGTATTCGATCCAGCCCTTCTGGTTGAGCCGCACGAAGTCCAACCGGCCGAACAGGTAGTACTCGCCGCACGAGGAGTTCACGGCCGAGGAGCCGTGGAAGAGGTAGTCCGGATACTCGACGTGGTCGTTCGCGGCGATGCGTTTGCCGTCGCAGTCCAGGGTGGTGAACTCGGTGACCGGCCCGACGATGCCCACCGCCCACGACTCGCTGATCTTGAAGCTCCAGGCGTAGACCCAAGGCAGGTTGGTGAACGTCACCTGGCCGGTGAAGCGGCCCCACTGGGACAGTTCGATCGCGGACGGGTTGAGCGGGGTGTAGGGCGGATGCGGGCCGGCTCCGGCGGTCGCGGGCGTGCACAGCAACGCCACCACGGTCAGCAGGACGGGCAGAACGCGTCTGGTCATGCCGTCCAGCCAGCCGGCACGCCGGGGTGGCCGCAAGGCCGGCGACCACGCACACCCGTACGGGTCGTGGATTCCCACCGAAGGGCGGTCGGCCCGTCGCAGAGTGTGGGCCGCGCATCATCTCGGTCATCAGGTGCGCATCCTTGATCAGGAGTTACACCACTCGTTTAGAGTCCATGGTCAAACGCAAACACGTCGGCGCGAAAATCCTCAAACGCCCCACCACACCGGCACCTGCCATAATACCCCACCCCACCTGCACATCTACGGCAACACCGCCTAACTAAACGGCATTGTCCCTGAAGCGCTAAGGTGAGCGGCACACGATTGGATGTTGCACCGAACCCAGCCAGATTGACCGTTACAGTCACCCAGGCAGCTCGACACCCCTGCAGAATGGCGAACACCCTCGACGGCGATTGCGCCTCTCGGGCCCGGTTCACCATGGACGGTTTCGTCGAGGAACGCTCGGTTTCAGTGGGTACGGCTCCTGGCGTCCCGGATTTGTCGGTCCCCTGTTGCACACTTCCGTGAAGTCCCCGAGTGGGGTCGATCGGAGGGTGATGCACATGACCGGTGGCACCGTGTCCGCCACCAGGGCGGTGGGGCCGGGAGGCGAGACTCGGGCCGTGTCCGAGACCGTGGCGCGGCAGGTGTGGGTGGCCGCCGGTGGACGGTGCACCATCTGCAACCGGTACCTGTTGGCCGATCCGGTCACCGGGCAGGAGGTGTCGATCGGGCAGTTGGCGCACATCGTCGGCTGGTCGACCGCCGCCGGTTCGCCGCGTGGGGACCATGAACTTCCTGTCGGGCAGCGCAACTCGGCGGAGAACCTGATGCTGCTGTGCCACGACCAGCACCGGGTCATCGACCACAAGGGCCTGTGGGAGCTGTTCGACGTCGACACGCTGCGGGCGATGAAGCGTCGGCACGAGGAGCGCATCCGCCGACCGACCGGGCTGAACCACGACAACCGCACCACGGTGCTGCGGGTGGTCGGCAACATCCACGGCAGGCCGGTCGAGCTCAACACCGCCAGCGTGACCACCGCGCTGCTGGCCCGCAGCCGATTCCCCGACTGGGTCCTGCGCGGCGCCGACGAGTTCGAGATCGACCTGCGGGCACTCCCCGGCGAGCAGACCAACAGCCCGACGTACTGGGCGGCCGCCCGCAGCCACCTGGAGGACCGCTTGGCGCACCTGCTCACGCAGGTGCGCAAGGAGGTGGTCAACCACGTCTCGGTCTTCGCCCTGGCCCGTATCCCGGTCCTGGTGCTGCTGGGCACTTATCTGGACAAGATGCTGCAGGTCGACATTTACCCCAAGCGCCGTGAGGGCCCCAGGGTGTGGGGGTGGGACGAGGTCGGCACGCCGGTGCACTTCACCGCGGAGCTGCGTCGGGGCGGCAGCGACCCCACACGGGTGGCGGTGATGTTCTCGATCTCGGGAAGCGTCGACATCAACCGCCTCCCGCCCGACGTGCTCGACTCGCACACCGTCTACGAGCTGCGCCCCAGCTCGGCGCTGCCGACTCCGGAACTGATCGACACCCAGGCGACCCTGGACCGCTTCTCCCACGCGTGGCGCACCCTGCTGTCCACCATCGAGGTCGACCACCCCGACGCCCCCGCCATCCCGATCTTCCCCGCAGTGCCACCCGCGGCGGCCATCGCCATCGGTCGTCACCTGCTGCGCGCCGCACACCCGCCCCTGCACATCTACGACCGCGCCCCCGGCTCCCACGACTACCTGTTCACCACCGACACCAACGCCTGATCCCCACTCAAGGAGCACCACGCCCATGACGGACTCCCCCGAGGACATCATCTCCACCCTGCTCACCGGCACCGTCGAGCACCTGGACATCCCCGACGACCTGCTGGACAAGACCGTCACCCGCTACGAGGACGTCGGTGCGTGGCTGCTGGACACCGGCGGCGAGCTCTGGTCGGTCTACCCGCAGGGCTCGTTCACCCTCGGCACCGTCACCCGCCCTCCCAACGACGACGGCGAGTACGACATCGACGTCGTCTGCCACAAGGCGGTCAAGAAGACCAGCACCACCCAGGAGAAGCTCAAGAACGAAGTCGGCGACATGCTTGAGTCCTACGAGGAGCACAAGCTCGACGACGACAGCGACGACATCCCCATCTTGTCGATCAACGAGAGCCGGCGCTGCTGGACGCTGGGCTACGACGGCTTCCACCTCGACGTCGTGCCCTGCGTGACCGACGAGGAGCACCCGCCGACCAGCATCCTGCTCACCGACCTGAAACTACGGCCCTGGCACCACAGCAACCCCAAGGGCTACGCCGAGTGGTTCCGCACCCAATCCGCCGAGATGACCCGCGCCCTGGAGGCCAAGGCCGAGGAGGCCGGTGTCCCCGCGGTCCCCAACTGGACGGTGCGCACCACGCTCCAGCGCCTGGTGCAGGTGATCAAGTGGCACTGCGCGCTGCACTTCGCCGACGACCTCGACGACCGCCCGCCGCGATCCTGATCACCACCTTGGCTGCCCACGCCTACGCCGGGGAGACCGACCTGTTCACCGCCACCGTGAACGCCGTCGCCGGCATGCCGCGGCACATCACCGAGGAAGGCGACAAGTTGTGGGTCCGCAACCCCGCCCACGAGCTGGAGAACTTCGCCGACAAGTGGAACGAGCCCAACCAGCGCCACAAAAAGTTCCTTTCCTGGCTCGACACCCTCGCCGAAACCCTGGACGATGCCGGGAACTCCGCCGGCAAGGGCCTCGACCACCTGGTCGACCGCCTCGGCGGCACCTTCGACCTCGGTCTGCTCCGCAAGTCGGCCCAACGCATGGGCTTGGAGACCAGGCAGTTCCGCGACGCGGGCAAGCTCGGCATGACCCGCAACGCCGGAGCCCTCACCACCCTGCCCACCGGCACGACCCGCGTTCGGGATCACGAGTTCCATGGTCCGACGCAGCGGTAGGGCCGTCCTCACCCCGGCACAACAAGCCCTCGGTCTGCGGCGGGCAGTCGCCGACTGCCGGTGCCGCATCCGCGCAGGTGTACTGACCTGCATCGTGGACCTGCAACCCACGCCCATCTCACGCCGCTACACCGTCAAGATCACACAACAACCACCCCGCGCACCGAAGGTCGAAATCCTCGCACCGGCCCTGCCCCTACACCCCGGCGCCACACGACTGCCACACGTCAACCACGACGACACGCTGTGCCTGCACCAGCGCGGCGAATGGCGATCCAACATGCCCATCGCCGACACCATCCTGCCCTGGACCAGCGAATGGTTCTACTACTACGAAATCTGGCTCATCACCGGCGAATGGACCGGAGGAGGCGACTGGCCCGCAGCCAGAACTACCTGACCTGACGAGAGAATACAACGATTCGATCTTCAGCCTGCACAGGCGACAACGCAGGCCGTAATCGACATCGTCAGCCTCCGACAACGTTGATCTCGGTCCTGCGCCACCGGATCAATAGAACAGATCCTCGATCCCGACGACGTGATGGGCGTCTGGACGCACCACCAAACCTTGGTGACAGAGCGCTCAGCAGGCGGGCATGCGTGACTTCAACACTCTGTAGTGGAATCACCACAGCGCGAACTATTGATCTCGGAAGCACCCCGGACTTCCGTGATCGTTGAACAGTTGACGGAACAGCCGCGCCAATAGAGACGGCCGATTCACGCGTGATGTGGCGTGCGTTACTTGACTTGGCCGGAGAGCAGCGGTTTTACTGCGGTCGCGCTATCGCCTACCAGCGGGTAGGCGAGGTTCGCGCCAACGATACGAGCGTGGGCTCACGCATTCCTGTCGCGCCCATTCATTCGTCGTGTCCGACAGCGGATGACGCCTGCCGCAAAACCGGGAGTCCGGCATGTCCCTGCCCGATCGCCACGACCGCACCCGACGTCGGCTTGCGCGCCGAGGCCGAGGCCGCATACTGCTACCCGTCGTCGCCTGCGCCCTGATGGCGGCGCTGGTCACGCCGGCCAACGCCGTCGAGCAGCCCGCCCCGCCGGGAGGTGGCACCGTCCAGTCCTTCTGGCTGCACATGAACAGCACGCCGGTGTCCGACGAGGTGCTGGCCACCGAGGCGCGCCGCCGTGCGTACATCGTGCTGAACGCGTGGGAAGGCGGGTTGATCCCGAAGTTGAAGGCGGCGAACCCGGCCGTCCAGGTGTTCGTCTACAAAGACCTCTCCTCCACGCGGTCGTACGCGTGCCGTAACGGGGTGGACGACGCGCAGTTGCCGACCGGTGTCGGGTATTGCCAGGCGCAGAAGGACCACCCGGAGTGGTTCCTGCTCGACCCGAACGGCCGCCGGTTCGAGTACGGCGGCTATTCCGGGCACTGGCAGATGGACGTCGGCAACACCGCCTACCAGGACGCGTGGGCGGCCAACGTGGTCCAGAGCAGCACCAAGGCGGGATTCGACGGCGTGTTCATGGACAACGCCCTGTTCCCGTGCGATGCCTACCACCAGGGCGTGTGCCCGGCGAAGTACCCGACCGACGCGGCGTTGCAGGACGCCTACAAGTCGATGCTGGCCAACACCCGGGACGATTTCGTCGCGGCCGGGTTGAAGACGGTCGCGAACCTGTCCAACGCGCGACTGCACGCCGGCGCGTGGGACGCCTACACCCAACACCTCGACGGCGGCTTCGACGAGTGGTGGCTCACCTTCAACGACAACGACCTGCTCTCCGAATACCCCGAGGGCTGGAGCAGGCAGGTCGCCCAGATCACCTCCAACGAGGCGCGCGGCAAGATCACCTGGGTGCAGCCGCACCACAGCGACGGCGCTGACCGGCCCTACCGGTTCGCGCTGGCCAGCTACCTGCTCGCCGCCGGCGACAAGGCCGCGATCGCGAGCATCGACCAGACCGACGGCTACGGCGACCCCCGGCCGTGGCGGACCGAGTACGACTGGGACCTCGGCGCCCCGACCGGTCCCTACAAGTCCGTCGGCGCGAACATCTTCCTCCGCGAGTTCTCCTGCGGCACGGTCGTGGTCAACGCCAACCGCACCGACACCAAGGCGGTGGACGTGCCGCTGGGCGGTTCCCACCTCACGGAGCGGGGCACGACGGTCGACCGGGTGTCCCTGGCCGGCACCAGCGGCGCGATCCTCCGCGCGGCCTGCTGACCGAAAAGGACAACTCACCCCACTTCCGCGACTTCGGCCCCGGTGCGGCGTGCGCGCGGCTACCATGCGCAGCGGCAATGAAGTGTGACGGAGGGTGAGCATGGCGTCTGGCGAGCACGACGAAGACTGGTTGGACCTGGCGGACGCCATCGACGTGTTGCGGGACCAGCTCTCCCAGGCCCAGCGGCGCGGCAAGGACTCGCCGCTGCGGTTCGTGCTGGGCGAGATCACCGCCGAGTTCGAGATCGAGCTGGTCCGGGCGAAGAACGGCGGCGGGGCGCTGAAGTTCGGTGTCGTGGAGGCGGACGCCCGGCGGGAACGCACCACGCGGTCCACCCAGCGGCTGACGCTGCGGCTCAACCCGCAGCACCGCGACGGCGGGGACGTGGCCGTGGGCGACGACCGCGAGTAACCCGCCCCGATGGAGCACGACCAGGTCGTCAAGGTGCACGGCGCGCGGTTCGGCAGCGGGTACCTCGTCGCGCCCCGGCTCGTCCTGACCGCCTCGCACGTGCTCGGGCCGGACACGGCGGTCGCCGTCTCCCGGCCGGCGTCGCCCGCGCGGTTCGCGGCGGCCGTGCGGTGGGACGGCGGCCGGGCGCTGGACGCGGCCCTGGTCGAGATCACCGACCCCGCCTGGTCGCCGCCCGCGACGCTGCGGGGGCACCTCAGCCGCCGCGTCCAGCGGTGGGGCCGGTGCGTGACGGCCGGGAGTTCCGTCCCGGTCGCCGCCATGGGCTTCCCCCGCCAGCAGCGGCAGGACGACGGCCGCGCCCCCGAGGAGCTGCTGGGCACGGTCCGACCGCGCCCCCACCCCGTCCTGGAGATCCTCGACCCGCACAGCCCGTTCGGCCGCGAGGAGGACACCGGCACGCCGTGGTCGGGCATGTCGGGCGCGGCCGTCTTCCTGGAGGGCTCGGACCTGCTGCTCGGCGTGGTGAAGGAGGACCGCGGGCCGCGCCACGGCACCCGGCTGACGGCCACCCGCGCCGAGGACCTGCTGGCCGACGACGGGTTCCGCGCCGCGGTCCGGGCGGCGGGAGGCGTCGACCCCCGGCTCGAACCGGTGGAGCTGGCCGACCTGCTGGAACCGGCGACGCCCACCGAGGTGCACTCGCCCGCGATGCTGCTGCGGGCGGACGCCGAGGTGGTGCCGTTCCTCGGCCGCGAAGAGGTGCTGGACGACCTGGAACGGTGGTGCCTGGCGGACGGCCCGCCCTCCGCGCGCGTCCTCACCGGACCGGGCGGCCAGGGCAAGACCAGGGTGGCCCGGCAGCTCGCGGCACGGCTGCGCGAGCGCGGCTGGGTGACCGGGTCGGTGCACGGCGAGCCGGGTGACGTGGGCGTGGTCCGGGCGGTCCGGCACCCGCTGCTGCTGGTCGTGGACTACGCCGAGTCACGGCCCGAGCTGGTCAGGACGCTGTGGCGGCAGACCAGGCGCGCCACCCACCCGGTGCGGCTGCTGCTGCTCGCCCGCTCGCTCGGCTCGTGGACGACCAAGGCGACCGGCACGCTGCCCGAGGTCAAGCTGCACGCGCTCGGCGCCGGCCCCGAGGACCGGGAGCGCGTGTTCCGGGCCGCGGCCCGGGGGTTCGCCCGCCGCCTGGCGGACGGCCTCGGCCGGCCGGACGTCGACTGGCTCGGCCTCGCGGACACCCTCCCGGTGACCCGCTCCCGGTCGGGCGCGGAGACGGCGTTGACGGTCCAGATGGCGGCCCTGGTCGCCTTGCTGCGCCAGGCGCGTGGCGAGGACCGGCGGCCGCTGGAGGCCGAACTGCTGGAGGAGCACGAGCGCGGCTACTGGGTGGACACCGCCGAAGGGCGGCGCGCCGGGGAGCTGGACGCGGGGCTGCTCGAACAGGCGGTGGCCACGGCCGTGCTGTGCCCCGCGCTGGACGAGGACGAGGCGCACCGGACCATCACCCGGGTGCTGCCCCACGAGCCGCAGTGGGTGGCCCGGGACGTCGCCGGCTGGCTGCGCGACCTGTACCCGCCGCCCGACGGCCAGTACTGGGGCCGCCTGGAACCGGACCGCCTCGGGGAGTTCCACGCCGCCCGGCAGGTGGTCCGCCACGCGAGCCTGTTCCGGCGGCACTTCGCCGAGGCCCCGGACCACCAGCGGCTCCAGACGCTCACCGTGCTCGCCCGCGCGGCCGTGGGGGGCGGCGCCAGGGGCGCGGCGGCCGGGGCCGGGGAGGTCTACTCATCTCAGAGGGGCGCGGGCGCCGGCGGGCGCCGCCCCGTGCCGCGCGCGCCCCCCGCGGGGGGGGGCGCGCCGGGGGGGGGG
>NZ_JBHYXZ010000051.1:0-52917 GCF_042752395.1 Actinosynnema sp. NPDC059335
CCCCGTCCCCCCCGCGGCGGCCGCGGCGGGGGTGCCACCCGCCCGCGCGGCGGCGCCCCCCCCACTCCCCCACGCCCCCGGGGGCGCGAGGGGTTCTCCAGTGAAGGAGCGACTTGCATGCGCAACAACCAGTCCCGCGCGGCCCGGTCGGCCGCGGCCGTGGCCGCCGTGGCGCTCGTCGTGACCACCGCCGCCGTGGTCGGCTCGCAGTCCGCGGCGGCCGCCGCCGGTTGCCGGGTCGACTACGCGATCGGCTCGCAGTGGCCCGGCGGGTTCACCGCCACCGCGGTCGTGACGAACCTCGGCGACCCCGTGAACGGCTGGCGGCTGTCGTGGTCGTTCGCCGGCGACGAGCGGATCACGCAGTCGTGGAACGGGTCGCACACCCAGTCGGGCACGCAGGTCACCGCGGTCAACGCCGCGTGGAACGGGACCATCGCCACCGGCGCGACGGCGTCGTTCGGGTTCAACGCCTCCTCCAGCGCGCGCTCCACGCCGCCCTCGGTGTTCACCCTCAACGGCACGGTGTGCACCGGCTCCACCACGACCACCACGACAACGACCACCACGACAACGACGACCACCACCACGACCGACACGACCACGACGACGACCACGACGACCCAGCCGAGCCGCCCGGCGATCGAGAACAACTTCGCCGTCACCAGGGAAGCCGCCTACGGCGACAACCGGTTCACCGTGTTCCGCCCGAGCAACCCGCAGGCGGTCGACCGGCCGCTGCCCGTGCTGGCCTTCGGCAACGGCGCGTGCGCGCACACGAACAACAGCGAGGTCACGCGGGCGCTGACGTTCGTCGCGTCCAAGGGCTTCGTCGTGGTGGACACCGGCTCGGTGGACGGTTCGCCGAACGGCGTGCCCAGCGGCTCGCCCATCCCCTCCCTGCTGACCGACGCGATCACGTGGGCCGAGCGCGAGCAGAACCGCTCCGGGTCGCCGCTGCGCGCGCGGCTGGACCTGACCAAGGTGGCCACCGCGGGCCACTCGTGCGGCGGTCTGGAGGCGCTCGTCGCCGCCCAGGACCGGCGGGTGTCCGGCGTGGTCTCGCTGAACAGCGGCTTCTTCGCCGACGGCTCGTTCGGCTACCCCCGCTCCGAGGTCGGCAAGCTGCACTCGCCCGCGTTGTTCCTCGACGGCGGCCCGTCCGACGTCGCCTACGCCAACAACCAAGCCACCTACGACCTGGCCACGGTGCCCGCCGTGCTGGCCAGGCAGCCGGAGGCCGGTCACGTCGGCTTCATCACCGGCAACCAGATGGTGGACGGCATGACGACGGTCGTGCAGTTCCTCGACATGGTGCTCAACGGCAACCAGACGGCCCGCGCCTACATCCTGAGCCCGTCGGGGCTGGCGGCCAAGGCGCCGTGGACGGTGGCGCGGAAGAACTTCTGACCGGCACCGACCGACCGGGGGAAGGACCGCCCCCCCCCGGAACCCGGGCGGGGCGGTCACGACCACCGCGGTCAGATGAAGCGCCACAGGTGGTCGTTGGTGCCGTTGTCGTCCCAGAGGACGATCTGGGCACCCCGGGCGGTGGAGGCGCCGTTGACGCCGAGCACGCGCCCGCCGTTGCCGCACTGGATGCGGAAGTAGCCGTTCGCGCCGTAGCGCAGCCGCCAGCGGTGGTCGTTGGTGCCGTTGTCCGCCCACTGCAGGACCCGCGCGCCGTTGGCGTTGGCCGCGTTCTCGACGCCGAGGACCTTGCCGCTGTTGGAGTTGCGCAGCCGGAACCAGCCGTCGGGGTCGAGGACGGCCGTCCACAGGTGGTCGGCGGTGCCGTGGGGGTGCCCCCGGGCGCCCCAGCCGGGCCCCCCCCCCCCCCCGGGGGGGGCCCCCCCCCCGCCCCCCCCGGGGGGGGGGGGGGGGGGGGGCCCCCCCCCCCCCCCCCCGCGGCCGCCGTCGGCGGTGGACATGTCCTGCACGCCCAGCACCAGGCCGCTGGCCAGGTTCTGGATCCGGCGGGCCCCGGAGGGCACGAAGCGCCAGCGGTTGTCCGCGCTGCCGTTGTCCGGGTCCTGCACGGCCTGGGCGCCCGCCGAGGTGGCGCCGTTGAGGATGCCGAGCAGCTTGCCGCTGTTGGCGTTGCGGATCTTGTGGGTGCCGTCGCCGTTGTCCAGGACGGTCCACCGGTGGTCGGCCGTGCCGGTGTCGCCCCACTGGAGGACCCTGGCGTTGTCCGCGGTGGACATGTTCTCCACGCCGAGCACCTTGCCGCTGTTGAGGTTGCGCAGCCGCACCGCGCTGCCGTCGGCGACGAGCTGCCAGTTGTGGTCGGCCGTCCCGGTGTCGTTCCACTGCACGGCGAGGCCGCCGTCGGCGGTGGACATGTTCTGCACGCCCAGGACCAGGCCGCTGGCCGCGTTGAACAGCCGGTAGCCGGCGTCCGACGTGCCACCGCCGCCGCCGGTGCTCCAGTAGACCGTGTAGTTGTAGCCGTGGGCGTCGTAGAACGGGCCCAGGTTGACCGTCGCGCCGTCGGCGCGGGCGGCGAACGCCAGCGTCGAGGTGCCGGTGCGGGTGATCGAGGTCGGGTCGAGGGACGGCAGCCGGCTCAGGGCGGTGTTGCCGTAGTTGCCGGACAGCACGACCGGCCCGTAGGTGATCGCGGCGACGGCGGCGTTGTCGTTGGCGGGCTGCATCACCACGCGCATCGGCAGGCGGACGGTGACCACGTCGCCGGACGTCCACGACCGGGTGAGCGAGGCGTAGGCGCCGGGGGTCGTGGCGAGGTCCTGCGCCGTGCCGTTGACGCTGACGGTCGCGCCGCTGGTCCAGGACGGGATGCGCAGGCGCATGGTCCACGACCCGCTCACGTTGCCGGTCACGGTCAGCGTGGTGGTGTCGGAGGCCGGGTAGGTCGTGGTCTGCGTGACGGTGATCCCCCGTTGCGCCCAGGTCAGCACCGAGGGCGTGTAGAGGTTCACGGTGAGCGTGGTGCCGCTCTGGAAGTAGATCGAGTTGGCCAGCGACGTGTTGACCTCCAGCGCCGTGCCCTGGCAGCACCAGAACGTGGTGTAGTCGGTGCTCCAGTTGCCGCCGCCCCAGGCCGGTCCGGTGTTGCCGCGCCGGTGGCCGGGGTTGAGGCCGGTGAAGTAGCAGATGTGGCCGTGCGGGTCGGCCGGGTTCTGCTGCCCGAGCAGGTGGTTGAGCAGGGCGCGCTCGTAGAAGTCGAAGTAGGCGACCCGGTTCGGGTCGAGCAGCCACAGCTCGCGGGTCAGCTTGAGCATGTTGTAGGTGTTGCACGCCTCGGCCGTGTCGGTGTTGAGGTAGGCGGCGATGGCGTTGGGGGCGCGGAAGTGCTCGGCCTGGCTGTTGCCGCCGATGACGTAGGTGTGCGCGCCCACGGTGATGTTCCACGCGTTCGACGCGATGTCGCGGTAGCGGGTCGTGCCCGTGGCCTTGTACTCGCGGGCCGCGCCGATCCACTTCGGCACCTGGGTGTTGGCGTGCAGGCCGTTGAGCCGGTCCTGGTTCGCGGCCAGCGGGTCGAACACGGCGGCGTGGTCGAACCGCTGCGCGGCGGTGAGCCACCGGGCGTCGCCGGTCTGCTGGTACAGGTCGGTCAGCACGGCGTTCATGCCGCCGAACTCGGTGCCCAGCACGCGCTGCATCTGGCTGTAGGACAGCCGGCCGGTGCGCCAGTCCACCCAGCCCGCGAACCGCAGCAGCACGTCGCGGGCCTGGGTGTTGCCGATGTGCCGCCACACGTCCAGCAGGCCCGCCAGGGTCTTGTGCAGCGCGTAGTAGGACACCGACTTCGGCGAGCCGGCCTCCATCGCGTCGAAGTCGGATTCCGGGAACCCGGACAGGTACCCGGTGTTGAACCCGGCCGCGGCGTTGTTCGCCTGGCACTTGGCCAGCTCCGCCACCATGTAGTTCGCGCGGTCCCGGCACGTGGTGTCGCCGAGCACCGCCCACGCCTGCGCCCACGCGCTGAGGAAGTGGCCCTGGCTGTGCGTGCGGAACGGGAAGTTCGGCGCTTCCCAGCCGCCGAGCGCCGCCGCGCCGTTGGTGGACAGCCGGTGGTTGGCGCGGAAGTTGTAGAGCAGCCGGTCGACGTCGACGAACTTCAGGTACGACAGCGTCCGGCTCTGGTTCTCCATCCAGCGGCCGGGGCTCAGGCGCACCTCGCCCAGGTCGAACGGCTGCGCGGACACGCCGAGGTCGCCGCGGACCGGCGGGACGCTCGCCGCGGCGGCGGAGCCCGTGGTCACGCCGGGCACGGTCGTCGCGACGGCCGCGACGCCCACGGCTTGCAGCAACGTGCGGCGGCTCAAGGGTGAGGGCATCAGCTCTCCTGTGGGTCGGGTGGCGGCCGGCAGTCGTGCCTGCCGCCACGCACGGCGAAGCGGGGTGGTGATCCCGCCGCGGGTTCGCGGTCGCGTCGATCGCGTGGCGCGCACGGCGGCGTGACCGGCGGGATCGGCCCGTCGGTGGTGGAGGAGGCGTGGGGACGCGGGGTGCGGGTGGTCGCGCGAGGTGGGTCCGGCCCGATGGGTCCGGCCCGATGGGTCTGGCCCGGCCGATCGAGCCCGGCCGATCGAGCCCGGCCGACTCGGCCCGGTGGGTCCGGCCCGGCCGATCCGGCCCGGTGAATCCCTGGTCGGTGGACCCGACCCGGTGTGGCCCGCCGGGTTCGACCCGCTGGTTCGGGGCGGTGGGTTCGGGGCGGGGCGCGCGGTGTGGAGCTACTGCGGTGGCGACCCGGTTGGCCTCGGCGCGGCGGCCGGTTGGTGTGTTCGTCGCATCGGAGTCCCATCGTCGTCGTTGACGAGCGGTCGTGCCGGCGGATGCGTGACCGACTCGGGCCCGGCGGCCCGGATGTCAGCACAGTAGCCATCGCCGGAGCGGGCCGTCAACGGAGCGCGGAGGCTAAAATGTTCGCGTTCACTTTAGCCGCCAACCGCCGGATAGACCGTCGAACGAGCGTCAAATTGGTTGGTACTACGCCAAAACGGCACGATCACCCTCGCGCTGACCCAGCGACCGGCCACGCGACCGGACCACGTATGTGAACGCAAACATCGACGTGGTGACCACCGCCGGGCCGCCGTGCGCGAGAGGCGTCGCTACATCGATCGAGTGGTTCCGCGGCAACCGGCGTACTCACCGCGCCCCGACGCCGACGTTAGTGGCGAGGGCAGCGGGCGGAGGGGACGGCATGGCCGAGCAGACGAACGTGGGAGTCGGTGACAGCGAGGCCGGACCGGGGACCGACGAGCCCCGGGACGACCGGCGGCAGCGCCGTGGCCGGTGGTGGCGGCGCTTCCGGCCGGAGCTGAAGGTCGAGGGCACCGCGGACGGCATCGGCGTCGCCGGCGTCGGCGTGGCGGGGCTGGTCGTGGCGTTGGCGGGAGCGGCGCTGTGGTGGTTCGTCATCCACGACGCGAAGGTGTCCGTGCCGAACCTGACCGGCATGTCGCAGGTCGGCGCGGAACTCCGGCTGAAGGAGGACGACCTCGTCGTCCGGCAGACCCTCACCGAGCCCTCGGCGCTGGCCCCCGGTTCCGTGGTGCGCACCGACCCGCCCGCCGGGACGAAGCTCGCGAAGGGCGACGGCGTGGTGCTCTACCTCGCCGGGCCGGCGACCGGCGACCCGTCCCAGCCGACGACCGCGCCACCGCAGCCCACCCACCTCGTGCCGCCGCCCCCGACCGTCGGCGGTCAGCGGCCGACCGTCGCGCCGACCCTGCCCACCCGGGAGCCCGATCCCGGACCGTCGAGCACGCGGCAACCCGACCCCGAGGTGTCCGACGCGCTGCCCGAGTCGCACGCCACGCACGTCGAGCGGGACCTGGTGATCGGCCGCTACAACTGGGTCGACCTGGACACCGGGGCGTACAGCCCCGCCAACGGCGGCGACCTGTACTTCGGGCAGGACGCGAACACGGGCGCGTTCCACCTGCAACCGATGTCCTCCGGCGGCGCGGACGAGGTCGGCACGGCCGCGCGCGCCTACGCCACGTGCGCCGGGGCGTCGCCCACGACCGACCAGATCCCGCTCGACACCCTGCCCGTCGGCACGGTGATCTGCGTGCGCACGGACGAGGACCGGCTGTCCGCCGTGGAGATCACCGGCGCCAGTGAGGGACCGAACGGGCGGGACCTGCACGTCTCCTACACGACCTGGGAACGCTGACCGGACGTGCGCCGCGTCCGACGACCGGGGTGTCCTGAACGTTGAATTCGGGGTACCTGAACGTAGGACACGGTGGTTCTGAACGTAGGACTCACGCGGGTTCGGGGCGCACGCCGGTGTAGACGCCGATCGGGCGGAAGCGCAGGCCGGGTTCGCGGTACTCCTCGATCGCGTGCGCGAGCCAGCCCGCGCAGCGCGCCAGCGCGAAGATCGCCTCGCCGGCGTCCGGGCGCAGGCCGAACGCGTGCATCAGCGCCGCCAGGGCCAGGTCGACGTTCGGGAACGTGCCCGCGCCGGGCGTCACCGCGTCCACGACCGCCATGACGTCGCGGGCGGCGGCGTGGCGGCGCAGGGCGGTGAGCAACGCGTCCGCCCGCGGGTCCCTGGTGCGGTAGACGCGGTGGCCGAAGCCGGGGACGCCACCGGTGCGCTGCCGTTCCGCCAGCGCGCCGAACGGGTCCTCCGCCGCGTCGCGCAGGAACCGGTACGCCAGCGTGCTCGCGACGCCGTGGTACTGGCCGTCCACCGCGCCGAGGCCGGCCGACACCGCGGCGTACGGGTGGGCGCGGGCGCTGGCCGCCACCCGCACCGCGACCGTGGACACCGCGAGGTCGTGGTCGGCGAGCAGCACGAGCGCCAGGTCGAGCAGCCCCGGGTCGACGGGCCGGTCGCCGAGCTTGCCCGCCAGGCGGTGGGCGAGGGAGTCGCCGTCGCCCGGGTCGCCGGGCAGGGCGTCGGCGAACACGCCGATGAGCCGCCTGCCGACCCGGACCACGGCGGCCGGCGACAGGTCGAACCGCAGCGGGTCGGTCGCCCCGAGCACGGCCGCGGCGACCTTGAACCGGTCCGTCGTCCGCGCCGCGTCCGGCAGCGCGGCCAGCGCCGCGCCGACCGTGCCGACCGCCGCCGGATCGACGGGGAACGGTTCGCCGTCGCGCAGGTCGCCGGTCCACAGCAACTCGGCCACCGACTCGAACCCGTACGACGACGCGAGGTCGGTGACGCGGTGGCCCCCGTAGTGCAGTTCGTCGCCGTCGAGCAGGGTCAGCTCGGTGCGGATCCGCTCGACCGCCCCGGAGGGAGGGCGTTCCTCCCGGCCGCGGGCCACGAACGCCTCGACCTCGGCCTGCGCGAAGAAGCTCCCCCGCCGCCCCGGCAGCCGCACGCTGCGCAGCATGCCCCGGCTGGCGTAGGCGTAGACGGTCTCGGTCTTCACGCCGAGCCGTCGCGCCACCTCGGCGGTGGTCAGGTAACGCTCGTCACTCCCGGTCGCCACGACCTGCGACTCCTCGTCCATGTTGACTGCATCAACGTTGACAATAGTTGATTCACGAATCGACAGTGAGCCCAGGTCGACGAGGAGGTTGTTCATGGACGCACCGGCTGGCCTGCGCGATGTCGTGGTCACCACCACCGAACTGGGTGACGTGCGCGGCGACGAGGGCTTCTACCACTACCGCGGCTACCCGGCGATCGAGCTGGCCCGGACCCGGGCGCTGGAGGACGTCTGGTTCCTGTTCCTCGAAGGCCGGCTGCCCGACCCGGCCGAACGCGCACGCTTCGCCGAGGACGTCGCCGCCCGGCGGCACCTGCCCGACGAGGTGCGCGAGGTGCTACCCGCCGTCGCCCGCGCGGGCGACCGGTTCGCCCCGATCGCGGGCCTTCGCACCGCCCTGTCGGTGCTCGCCGCGGCCCGCGGCCTGCCGCCGGTCTGGGACGCCGCGCCCGAGCGCCGCCGGGCCGACGCCCTGCTGGTCGCCGCCGTCACGCCGACCGTGCTGGCCGCGCTGCACCGGCTGCGCGCCGGCCTGGAGCCGCTGGAGCCGCGGGCCGACCTGTCCGCGGCGGCGAACTGGCTGTACCTGCTCACCGGCGAGGTGCCCGACGAGGCGCGGGCCGCCGCCGTGCAGAGCTACCTGGTGTCCACTGTGGACCACGGGTTCAACGCCTCGACGTTCACCGCCCGCGTCGTCGCGTCCACCGGGTCCGACGTGGTCTCCGCGGTCGCGGCGGCCATGGGCGCGTTCGTCGGACCGCTGCACGGCGGCGCGCCGGACCGCGCGCTGGACGGCCTGGACGAGATCGGCTCGCCCGACCGCGTCGACGCCTGGGTGCGGGAGAAGGTGCGGTCCGGCGACCGCGTCATGGGGTTCGGGCACGCCGTCTACCGCACCGAGGACCCGCGGGCGCGGATGCTGCGCGACATCGCGCTCGACCTCGGCCGGCGCGGGTTCGACCCGGACCTGGCCGAGTTCGCGACGACCGTCGAGCGGCGCGTGGTCGAGGTCCTGGCCGAGCTGAAGCCGGGACGCGCGCTCTACGCCAACGTCGAGTTCTACGCGGGCGTCGTGATGGCGCAGTGCGGCATCCCCAGGTCGATGTTCACGCCGACGTTCGCCGTGGGCCGGGTCATCGGGTGGGCCGCCAACGTGCTGGAGCAGGCGGCCGGCGGCAAGGTCATCCGCCCGGCGGCCCGCTACGTGGGCCCACCCGCCCCGCGACCGCTCCCGACCACCGTGCCGACCGGGGCGTGACCGCGCACCTCCCGCAGCCGGGCGGCGAGGGCACGCACCTCCGGCGGCCGGGCGGCGAGGGCACGCACCTCCGGCGGCCGGGCGGCGAGGGCACGCGCCGCCCGTCCGCGCCGTCGTGGTGCGCGGCCGGCGGGTGGAGGGCTCCTAGTGGGCCGGTTTGCGGGCCTCGACGAGGAAGCGGCGGGAGTGGGCGACGAACGGGCCCTCGTCCCGGATCCGCTCGTGCAGCGACCGCAGTCGGTCCCGGTACTTCGCGGCGGTGAAGTCCGGGACGAACCAGATCACCTTGCGCAGGAAGTAGACCATCGCCCCGACGTCGAAGAACTCCATCCTCAGCTCGGCGGTCCGCAGGTCCACCACCTCCAGGCCGGCCGCCTCCGCCCTCGCCCGGGCGAGGTCCGGGTCGCGGTCGCGGCGACCCGTCGGCCGGGGGCCGAGGAAGAAGTCGTAGACCTCGTGGCCGCTGTCCGGGCCGACCTGCTGGGAGAGGTAGGTGCCGCCCGGCGCGAGCACGCGGGCGATCTCGTCCCAGTGGACGGCGACCGGGTGGCGGCTCGTGACCAGGTCGAACGTGCCGTCGGCGAACGGCAGCGGCGGCTCGTCCGGGTCGGCGACCACGACCACGCCCTTGGCCCGCAGGTTCTCCTGGGCACGGGCCAGGTTCGGCGGCCAGGACTCGGTGGCGACCATCGCCTTGGCCGCGCGTTGCGGCACCCCCGCGAGGACTTCGCCGCCGCCCGTCTGGACGTCCAGGCTCATGACCGCCCGGCCGATCCGCTCCCCCATCAGCCGCTGGTACCCCCACGGCGGGCGCTCCTCGGTGGCCCGGCCGTCGAGCCAGGAGAAGTCCCACCCGGTGACGTCGACCGCGTCCGCCTCCGCCACCAGTGCGTCGAAACCGTCGTCCATGATCGGGATGGTCACACGCCACCGCGCCGGGCGGCCACCGCATTACGCCCGTCCCCGCTTCGACCGCTCCCCGGGGTGCGATCCCGCTCCCCCGCCGCCGAAACCGTCACCCGACCCACCGCGCGGACCCGGCGGCAAGGGCGCGACCCCGCTCCCCGCCGCCGAGCCCCGTCACCCACCCAACCCACCCGCGCGGACTCGGGGGGGAACGGCGCGGCCCCGCTCCCCGTCACCCGATCCGTTCGAACAGCGCGGTCAGGCCCAGGCCGCCGGCGATGCCGAGCATCGCCAACCCCTGCGCGCCGGCCGGGGCCGCTTCGCGCACCAGCTGCGTGTGCAGGCGCGTCACCAGGATCGCGCCGGACGCCCCGTACGGGTGGCCCAGCGCGATCGCGCCGCCGTCCCGGTTGACCCGCTCCTCGGCGATCGACAACGCGTCCAGCGAGGCGAGCACCTGGGCGGCGAACGCCTCGTTGAACTCGATCGCCGCCACCGAGCCCAGGTCCAGCCCCGGCCGCCGGACGAGCAGGCGGCGGGTCGACTCGACCGGGCCGATGCCCAGCAGGTTGGGGTCCACGCCCGCCGAAGCGCCGTCCACGAAGCCCAGCACCGGACCGACCCCGAGCCGCCGCGCCTTCGCCAGGCTCGTCACCAGCATCGCGCTCGCGCCGTCGTTGAGCGGGCACGAGTTGCCGGCCGTCACCGTGCCGCCCTCGGCGAAGACCGGGCGCAGCGCGGCCAGCGCCTCCGCCGAGGTGTCGGGCCGGGGGCACTCGTCCGCCTCCACCACGCCGCCGCGGGTCGGCACCGGGACGATCTCGGCGCGGAAGCGGCCCGCCGCCGCGGCGGCCGTGGCGCGCCGGTGGCTGCGCAGCGCGAACGCGTCCTGGCGGGCCCGGTCGACGCCGAACGCCCGCGCCACGTTCTCCGCCGCCTCGCCCATCTCCGGGTCGCCGACCGAGTCCGGCGCGAACCGGGCCCGCGCGTAGAAGCGGGGCATCCCGGTCGGGCGGGTCGGCCGTTCCGCCCGCCACGGCGCGGTGCTGGTGCTCTCGACCCCGCCCGCCAGGTAGCAGTCCCCCGCGCCGGCGGCGACCAGGCGCGCGGCCAGCACCACCGCCTCCAGCCCGGACCCGCACTGCCGGTCCACGGTCACGCCCGGCACGTCGACCGGCAGCCCGGCGGTCAGCGCGGCCAGCCGGGCGACGTTGCCGCCACCGCCGGCGGCGTTGCCGATGACGACGTCGTCCACCTCGCCCGCCGCCACCCCGGCCTCGGTCAGCACGGCCCGCAGCACGGGGGCCAGCAGGTCCTCCGCCCGCACGGCCGCGAACGCGCCGCCCGCGCGCCCGACCGGCGTGCGCCGGGCGGCGACCACGACGGGGCGGCGGTCGTCAGGCGGGTAGCTGGACGAGTCGGCTGTCGCCATGGTCGATCCACTCCTCGATCCGGGCGCGGGCGGTCTTGCCGCTGCGCGTGAGCGGCCACTCGCGGGCGGCGTAGACCCGGCGCGGCACCTTGTGGCGCGGCAGGTGGTCGGCGCTGCGGCGGAGCACCTCCGCCTGCGTGAGGTCGAACGCGCCGGGACCGGTCACGACCGCCACCAGCACGCTGCCCAGGTACTCGTCGGGCCGGCCGACCACGACGGCGTCCTCCACCCCGTCCAGCCGCCGCAGCGCCTCCTCGACCTCGCCGGGGTAGACGTTGTGGCCGCCGGTGATCACCATCGACCCCGCGCGGCCGACCAGGTGCAGGCCGCCCGCGTCGTCGAGCCACCCGTGGTCGCCCACGGTGGCCCACTCGCCGTCGGTGCGGAACGCCTGCCCGTCGTCGCCCCAGACGTACCCGGAGCTGACGAGCGGGCCGCGCACGTGGACCTCGCCCGGCGTCCCGGTCGGCACGGCGCGGCCCTCCGGGTCGCGGACCTCCAGCTCCACGCCCGGGAACGGGAGGCCGACCGCGTCGGGATCCCCGTCGGCCCCGGCGTCCGGCGGGGTGTGCCGCACGGTCACGAAGCTCAGCTCCGACGCGCCGTAGTACTCGTGCACGTGGGCGTGCGGGAAGAACGCCCGGGCGCGGGCCAGGGTGGCGGGGTCGAGCTTGGCCCCGCTGCTGACGATGGCGGTCACGCCGGGGTACGGCCCGGGCGCGGCGGCCAGCTCCCGGTGCAGGCCGCGCAGCATGGTCGGCACGACGACGAGCCGCGTCACCGACCCCAGCCCGGCACGCACCGCCCCGGCGTCGAACCGGGGCAGCGTCGCGAACGCCGCCCCCTCGTGCAACGCCTCCACCAGGGCGTACAGCCCCAGCCCGTGGGAGAGCGGACCCGGCGCCAGGATGTGGTCGTCCGGGCCGACCCCGAACACGTCGCGGGCGTGCGCGAGGCTCGCGCGCCACGTGCCGCGCGCCCGGGAGAACGCCTTGGGCAGCCCCGAGGTGCCCGAGGTGAAGCCGATCAGGAACGTGCTGCCCGGGTCGCCGGGCGCCAGCTCGCGCGCGGGGTCCACGCCGCGGAGCCCGTCGAGCCAGTCCTCGTACGAGTCGCCGACGACCAGCACCGGCGCGTCGGTCTCGACCGGCCGGGAGGTCACCACCAGGTCGGGCCGCAACCGGCGCAGCACCTCGGCCGTCCGCGCGGGCGGCCAGGCCGGGTCCAGCACCGCGCACGCGCCGTCGCCGGCCGTGCCGCCGACGACCAGCTCGGCGAAGGCGGGCGAGTTGCCCACGTCGATCGCGAGCAGGGGACGCCCCGGTCGCCGCGGCCGCAGACCCGCCGCGACGGCCGCCGCGCGCTCGGCCAGCTCGCCGTACCCGATCCGGTGCCCCGGCAACCGGAACGCGGTGGCGTCGGGACGCTCGCGCCACCACCTGACCACCCGTTCGGCGACGGGCATCACTTCACCGGCATGGGGTACGCGCGACGGACGCCGTGCACCACCAGCGCGGTGATGGCCGCCTTGACCAGGTCGCCGGGGACGAACACGAGCCCGCCCACGAGCGCCTGGCCGAGCGACAGCCCGCCGGCGACCGACAGCCACGGGATGCCCACCAGGTAGACGGCGAGGATGCCGCCGACGACGCACGCCGCGAAGTACGCCCCCACCTGCGCCCACCGGCTGCGCAGCCGCAGCACCCAGTGCTTGACCAGCAGCCCGGAGACCAGCGCGCCGAGGATCCAGCCGACCACGTACCCGCCGGTCGCGCCGAGGAAGACGCCGATCCCGCCCCGACCGCCGGCCAGCACGGGCAGGCCGATCGCGGTCAGCAACGCCACCAGGGCGCAGGCCAGCGCGCCGCGCACCGGTCCCAGCGCCGCGCCGGCGAGCATCACGCCGAGCGTCTGGAGCGTGATCGGCACCGGCACCACGCCGAGGGTGACGGGCGGGACGAGCCCGAGCGTGACGATGATCGCGGCGAACAGCGCGATCATCACGACGTCCCTGGTGGTGATCCCGGTTTCGTTGCGCGTGGCCATCACGTGGTCTCCCGGCCGGTGGGGTGGGGTGGTGGGTAACAGCGGGCGTCGATCGCGTCCGCGATGTCGTCGGCCGACTTCAGGACCCGCACGACCAACGGCACGATCAGGGCCACCGGGCTCGCGCGCAGCCCGCGCGCGGCCTGCGCCTCCCGGATCTCGTGGTAGCGGCGGGACACCTCGGGCACGAACCGCAGCACCAGCGACACGCCCAGGCTGATCTTCGCCGGGTTCGCCAGGCCGAGCCCGGCCAACGGGGTCAGCAGCCGCTCGAAGAACTCCAGCACGTCGCTCGCCCGGGTGCTCGACGTGACCGCGAGCGCGAGCAGGAGCAGCGCCAGCAGCCGGCACACGCTCGTGACGGCGGCGTGGACGTCCTGGAAGACCGCCGTGGCGGTGAAGATCACGGCGAGCATGACGAGCAGGCCGGCGAGTTGGCGGCGCAGCGTGGCGAGCGGCGGGCGCACCGAGGCGAGCAGCGCGGCGGCCACCGCGGCGGCCGACCCGAGCACGACCGCGTCGTCGGTGAGGAACAGGGCGATGCCCGTCACGAACAGCGCGCCGAACTTCCACCCCGCCGGCAGCCGGTGCAGCGGTGTGCGCCTCCTCACGTACAGCGAGAGGCTCACGAGCAGTGCTCCCGGTACCACGCCACGGCGTCGGCCGGGTCGCCGTCGCGGGCGATGCGGCCCTGGTGGACGACCAGCACGCGGTCGAAGCCGTCGAGCAGGTCCAGGTCGTGGGTGACGACCACGGCCGACTGGGGCATGCGCGCGATGGCGTCCCGGATGCGGTTGCGGTTCTTCAGGTCCAGCAGCGTGGTCGGTTCGTCGAACACCACCACGTCCGGTCGCATGACCATCACCGCGGCCAGCGCGACCAACTGCTTCTCGCCGCCGCTGAGCAGGTGGCTCTGCCGGTCCGCGAGGTGCCCGATGTCGAATTCCGCCAACGCGTCGGCCACCCGCCCCGGAATTGTGCTCTTGGGCACACCGAGGTTCTTCAACCCGAATGCGAGGTCCTCGGCGACGATCGGGAACACGATCTGGTTGTCGGGGTTCTGGAAGACGAAACCGACTTTCGCTCGCACTTCCCGCGCGTGCTCGACGGTGTCCAGCCCGTCCACCCGGACGCGGCCCGCGGCCGGCCGCACCAGGCCGTTGAGCAGCCGGGCGAACGTGCTCTTGCCCGAGCCGTTCTCGCCGATGACGCCGATCCGGCGCTCGGCGAGCCGGGCGGTCACGTCGACCAGCACGGGACGGCCGTCGAAGGACACGTGCACGCCGTCCAGTTCGAGGACGGGCGCGGTGGTCGGGGTGGGCGAGGGCGCGCCCGCGGCTCGCGTCATGCCGAGGAGGCGCCGGCCGTGGCGCTCAGCGCCGCGTGGACGTGCGGGGGCACCGGTTCGGCGCGCCGGGTGGCGGGGTCCACGCACACCCACACCACCGTCGCCTCGACGGCGGGCGCGTCCGCGCCGACCGGTCGGACCTCGGCGGCGAACGTGAGGCTCGTGCGGCCGACGCGGTCCACCCGGGCGGTGATGTCCACCACGTCCTCGAAGCCGACCGGCGACCGGTAGACGAGCTCGACCTTCTTCACGTGGTAGGCGAGTTCGGTCGACGCCGGGTCGAACTGCGCGGCGAGCCCGTTCTCCCGGAGGAACTCGTTGATCGCGTCTTCGACGTAGGCGACATAACGCCCGTTGTGCACGTTTCCGTGCATGTCGACATCGGAGAACGAGATCCTCGTCCGCACGTGCGCTCCTCCCGATGACCGGCCCATTGTCGTGGCGCTCCCGGGCATTGTCCATATGATGACCGACGACTTCCCGCGGAGGTGCGCTTGTACCGGTCGATCGTGCGGTCCTTCGGCAACGCCGTCGACGTCGTGGAGGTGGAGGAGTACGAACCGCCCCGCCCCGGCCCGGACGAGGTGCTGGTGCGCATGACCGCCGCCACCGTCAACCCGTCCGACCTGGTCACGATCGCCGGCGCGTACCGGTCGCGGACCACCCTGCCGTTCGTGCCCGGTTTCGAGGGCGTGGGCGTGGTGGAGCGGGTCGGCGCGGAGGTCACGGGCCTGGCCGCGGGCGACCGGGTGCTGCCCATCGGCACGTCCGGGGCGTGGCAGCAGGTCAAGCCGACGCAGGCCCGGTGGTGCTTCCGGGTGCGCCCGGAGCTGACCGACGAGCAGGCCGCGACCTGCTACATCAACCCGCTGACCGCGCGGCGGATGATCGACGAGCACGTCGTGCCGCGCGGCCGGCCGCTCGTCGTGGTCAACGCCGCCGGGTCGGCCATCGGCCTGATGCTCGCCCGGATGCTGCACCGGCTGGGCGTCCCGGCTATCGGCCTGGTCCGCCGCGACCCCGACCGCCCGGAGCTGGCCGCCACGCCCTGGACCGCCGTGCTGGCCACCGACCGGCCCGACTGGCACCACGCGCTGCGGGACCTCACCGACGGGCTGGGTCCGGAGGTCGTGCTGGACGCCGTGGGCGGCGAGGAGGGCGAACGCCTCGCGCTGGGCACCCGCGTGGGCGGCTGCCTGGTGCACTACGGCCTGCTGTCCGGGCGGCCGCTGCCCGTCGACCTCGCCGCCCGCCGGCCGGACCTGACCGTCCGGCTGTTCCGGCTGCGCGACTGGGTGCACGCCGGCGGTCACGCCGAGATCCAGCAGGCCCTGGACGAGGCGGGCGGGCTGGTGCTCGACGGGGTGGCCGCGTCCCGGGTCCAGGGCCGGTTCCCGCTGGACCAGCTCACCACGGCCATCCAGCGCAGCGTCGCGTGGGGACGCGCGGGCAAGGTGATCATCACCCCGTGACGGTGCGCCCCCCGGTTGTGAGGGGCGCACCGCGTCCGGTCAGGGGCTGGTGCAGGTGAGCGCGGCGCCCGTGGGGCTGCTGCCGCTGGCGATGAACCCGAACGTGGTCGACGCGTTGGCCGCGAGCGAGCCGTTCCACGACGCGTTGCGGACCGCCGCCTGCATGCCGCTGCCGACCAGCTCGCCGCTCCAGACCTGGGTGATCTGGCCCGAGGGCAACGTCCACCGCACGGTCCAGCCGGTGATCGCCGACCCGGCGGTCACCGTCACCTCGCCCTGGTAGCCGCCCTGCCACGAGTTGACCGTCCGGTAGGAGGCCGCGCACGCGCCGGTCGGGGGCGTGCCCGTCGTGGTCGTGGTGGTGGTCGTCGTGGTGGTCGTGGTCGTCGTCGTGGTGGTCGGGGTGTCGGTGGGTGCGACGGCGCGGCCGGTGGTGGGGGAGATCATGCCGGCGCAGAGGTTGCGGGAGGCGAGGTTGGCGGCGATCTGGGGGATGGCGTTGATGGTGGTCTGGTAGCCGTCGTGCATGAGGATGACGCCGCCGTTCTGCAGGGTGGAGGCGGCTTGGACGATCTGGGCGGTGGTGGCGTTGTTCCAGTCCTGGGAGTCGACGTTCCAGAGGACTTCGGTGAGGCCGAACTGGGCCTGGACGGTTTTGAGGGTGTTGTTGGTCTCGCCGTAGGGGGGTCGGAAGAGTTTGGGTGCGGTGCCGGTGGCGTTCTGGATCGCCTGTTGGGTCTGGGAGATCTCGGTGGTCATCTGGGTTTGGTTGAGTTGGGTCATGTGGGGGTGGGACCAGCTGTGGTTGCCGATCCACATGCCGGCGTCGCGTTGCGCGCGGGCGAGGGCGGGGTTGGCCTGGACGGCGTTGCCCTGGTTGAAGAAGGTGGCGCGCAGGCCGGCGGAGCGCAGGGCGTTGAGCAGTGTGGTGGTGGTGGCGGGTTTGGGGCCGTCGTCGTAGGTGAGGGCGACGTAGCCGGCGGAGCAGTCGGCGGCGCCGGCGGGGCTGGGCAGCGCGACGGCCAGCGCGCCGAGCAGGCCGACCGCGCCGGCCAGGGCCGCGGCCAGGCGTCGTCGCGCGCCACGGGTCACCGGCCTGCCGGCGACGGTGACAGCAGTTCTGGACATCACTTCCTCCAAGAGGTCGAGCCGGGTCCGAAACTTGCGATACCTGGATTTGACGCTTTCGCAAACTAGGATGCGTGATTGCGGGCGTCAAGGGGTTGAATAACGCCTATAGAGACGCAAGACAGCAGGTAGAGCCGCCGGTAGGGCTAATCGGACCACCGATGCGACTGCCGAAAATTTCGGCCTGCGGGGCTCAACGGCGTCACGCGGAACGCTCGCCGGAGGCCGGTGACGCCGCCCGGAAGGCCCGCCGGTAGGCACCCGGTGTCGTCCCCACCAGCACGCGGAACCGGCGACGCAGGGCGAGGGCCGACCCGAGACCGACCCGGGCCGCGATCGCCTCCACCGGCAGGTTCGTCTCCTCCAGCAGGGTGCGCGCCTCGGCCACCCGGCGGGCCAGCAGCCACGCGCCCGGACTCGTGCCGAGCTGGTCGGCGAAGCGGCGGGCCAGGGTGCGGGGCGAGACGCGGGCGTGCGCCGCGAGGTCGCCCACGGACAGCGGCGTCCCGAGGCGGGCGGCGGCCCAGTCGAGGAGGCCGTCCAGCGCCTCCGCGGGCGGTGCGGGCGGCGGCGGGGGCGGCTGGTCGCCCTCGCGGTGCGGCGGCATCACCATGTGCCGGGCGAGCCGGGCGGCGTAGGCCGCGCCGTGGTCCCGGCGGACCAGGTGCAGGCACAGGTCCAGCCCCGCGCCCGCCCCGGCGCTCGTGGCCACGTCTCCGTGGTCCACGTAGAGCACGCCCGTCTCCACGCGCACCGCGGGGAACTCGCGGCGCAGCTGCTCGGCCCGTGCCCAGTGCGTGGTGGCCGAACGCCCGTCCAGCAGCCCCGTGCGGGCCAGCGCGAACACCCCGGAGCAGATCGTCACGAGCCGCGCGCCGCGGGCGTGCCCGGCCAGCAGCGCGTCCCGCACCGGCGCGGACAGCGGCGCCTCCACCGGGGCCCAGCCCGGGATGAGCACGGTGTCGGCGGACGCGAGCGCGGACAGGTCCCGCCGCACGACCATGGAGTACCCGGCCGTCGTGGGCACCGGACCGGGCGTCTCCGCGCACACGTCGAACTCGTAGTGCCGCGGTATCCCGGCCCGCTCGGTGCCGAAGACCTCGACGGCGCAGCCCAGCTCGAACGTCGACTGCACCGGACGCACCAAGGCCACCACTCGATGCATGGCAGGAAAATACCCAAGGGCGTCCGGGCCGGCACTGTCCCGGCACGCGGCGCGGGCGGCACCGTGGTGGGCATGCACCCGGAGATCCTGGACCAGGAGGGCTACACCTCCGCCACCGTCGCCGAATCCCCCGTCCGCGAGCTGTTCCCCGGCGTCCGCGTCCGTCCCCTGTGGACCGGGCCGACGGGCGCGCACGCCAACGTGCTGGAGATGGACCCGGGCGCGTCCTGGCCGCACCGCGACGTGCACGAACCGGGGCCGGAGGAGGTCTACGTGCTCACCGGCACGTTCCACGACGGCGCGCGCGACTACCCGGCCGGGACGTTCCTGCACGCCCCGGCGGGCACGTGGCACGTCCCCGCGACCGCCACCGGCTGCACGCTGTTCCTCTTCTACCCGGAGGGTTGACCCGGCGGCACGGCGTGGTCTGTGCGCCGGGCCGCCGGCGGCGTCACCCCTTGAACGGGTTGACGTCACCGATCAGGTCGGCCAGCGGCCGCAGCAGGTCGAAGACGACCTCCCTCACCGGCGGCACCAGGATGACCACCGCCACCAGCAGCGCCACGTACGGGGCCAGACCGCCCTTGCGCTTCGACGCCATGCACACCCCCGGATGCGTTGCCCGTCACAGCATGGCACGGCGGCGACCGGCTCCGTGACCGGTGTCGAACGGCGGAACCCGGTGGCGTCCGGACGCGTCCGACGCGTCATGGCAATCGGCCGATCGGCGACCAGGTCCGCGGTGGTGCTCGCGCTCGCCCTGACCACCGTGGTGCTCGACCCCGCGACGTCCGGGGCGTGCGCGTGCGGGGCGTTCGTGGCGAACGACGAGCTGCGCGCCCAGCAGGAGACCGCGCTGGTCGAGCTGACCGGCCGCACCGAGTCGATCACCCTGTCCGTGCGGGCGCGGTCGGAGGCGACGCAGGCGGCGTTCCTGATGCCGGTGCCCGCCCGCGCCCGGTTCGAGGTGGCCGACGGCGAGCTGTTCGGCGAGCTGGACCGGATCAGCCGCCCGGACGTCGAGGTGCGGCGCGTGGTGGTGGACGGCGACGGCGTGGGCGGCGCGCCGCGGTCGGACCAGGGCGCGACCGTCGTGGACCACGTCGAGGTCGGGCCGTACGAGGTCGCCCAGCTCGCCGGCACGGACGCGACCGCCGTGGCGGACTGGCTCGGCGACCACGACTTCACCCTGCCCCCCGCGCTCGGGACCGCGCTCGGGCCGTACCTGGCGGAGGGGTGGCTCGTCGTCGCGGTGCGGTTGGCCCCGGCGTCGGGCAGCCTGGCCGGCGGCCTGCCGCCGATGCGGCTGGCGTTCGAGACCGACACCCCGGTCTACCCGATGCGGCTGTCCGCCACCGCCGAGGTCGTCCAGCCGCTGCGCCTGTACGTGCTGGCCGACCACCGGGTGGACGTCGGCAACCCGGCCCCGGGCGGCCGCCCGCCGGACCTGACGTTCGCGGGCCCGGTGGAACCGCACCCGGACCACCCGGCGCTGTCCGCGATGCTGCCCGGCCGCCGCTTCCTGACCCGCTACGACGGCGAGTTCAGCCCGACCCGCATCACCGACGACATCCTCATCACCCGCTCCGCGACCGACGAACCACACCGCGCCGTCGTCACCGTCACCGAGTACGTCCGCTCCTCGTGGCCGCTGCCGGGCGCGCCGCTCACCCTCCTGGGCCTGGCCGTGCTCGGCGGGGGCGTGTTCGCCGTGCGGCGCCTCGTCACCCGGCGGCGGGCGGGCCGGTCCGCGTGAAGCGGGCGCGCCGTCACCTCGCCGGGGTGTAGCGCCACAGCGTGTCGGCCTCGCCGTCGGCGATCCACAGGGTGCCGTCCCGTGCCGCGGTGATGCCGATCAACTGCTCCGCTCCCTCGATCGGGTGGAGGGTCATCTCACCGGACGTGGTGAGCCGGCCGATGCTCCGCTCGTCGGTGGTGAACCACAACGCGCCGTCCGCGCCGGCGGTGAGGTCGAACGGCTCCGCGCCGGGCGGCGTGGGGAACTCGGTGATCGCGCCCGCCACGGTGATCCGGCCGAGGCCGCGAGCGGTGGTGAACCACAGCGCGCCGTCGGGACCGGCCACGATCCGGCGCGGGTTCGCCGAGGTGGCGGGCAGGACCCAGCGGCGGTACTCGCCGTCCGTGGTCATCCGGCCGATGCCGTGCGGCCCGTCGACGATCATGAAGTTCTCGGTGAACCACAGCGCGCCGTCCGGCCCCGCGGCGATGCCCGACAGGTACGGGTTCTCACCCCCGGGGTCGAAGCGGTGGTGCGTGAGCGCGCCGGCCGCGCTGATCCGGCTGATCGCGGGAGGGTTCGTCTCGTTGGTGAACCAGATCGCGCCGTCCGGCCCCGCGGTCGGCGCCGCCGGGTACCCGAGCGGACCGCCGCTCCAGCCGGAGGGTCGGAGGTCCGTGGTGATCCGGCCGACCACCTGGTGCGCGGTGTACCACATCAGGCCGTCCGGACCGCGCACCACACCGTCCGGGCCGCCGGTGCCGCCCGGGAGGCGCACGTGGGTGACCGTGCCGTCCGCGCCGACCCGCGCCATCGCCTCACCGGAGGATTCCGTGCACCACACCGCGCCGTCCGGCCCCACGGCCGGGTAGCGCGGGAACGCGCCCTCGGGCAGCCGCACCGCGCGCACCTCTCCCCCTGGCCGGGACGCCGACGCCGAACCGGTCGCGGAACCGGTCGAACCGGTCGCGGAACCGGTCGAACCGGTCACGGGACCGGGCGGGGCGAACGGGGCGGGAGCGACCGAGCAGGCGGCCAGCAGCACACCCACCGCGGCGGCCGGCACCGACCGCGCGGACCTCCGGACCATGCGCGCCTCCCGCCGCGACCGACGCCGGCCGTGTCGCACCGGCCCGGCGATGCCCAACCCGAGTATGGTATCCACGCCGTCGCCCTCGCGGCGGCAGGTCACGGGGACCGGTGCGGATGACCAGCCGAACTCGGGGTTACGACGCGTTCATCTCCTACAGCCACCAGGCCGACGACGGCACCGCGGCACGCCTGCAACGCCTGGTCCGCCGGGTCGGCCGGCCGTGGTACCAGCGCAGTGGGCTGCGGATCTTCCGCGACCAGACCAACCTGGTGATGTCGGAGAGCCTCTGGGAGTCGATCGCCCGGGAACTGCGGCGCTCCCACCACTTCGTCCTCATCGCCTCGCCGCAGGCGGCGAAGTCGACCTGGGTGCGCCGCGAGGTCCGGTTCTGGCGCGACAACCGGGATCGCGCGACGTTCTCCGTGGTGCGCGTCGCCGGCACGATCGCCTGGGACGAGGAGGCGGGCGACTTCGACTGGGCCGCCACCGACGCGCTGCCGCCCGACCTGGCCGGCTGGTTCACCTCCGAACCGCACTGGGGCGACGTCGTCGCGGCGGACGAGCGGGAGCGGAGCGCACGACTGCGCGACGTGGCCGTGGCGATCGCCGCCCGCCTGTACGGCGTCGACAAGGACGAGCTGCACGACGAGGACGAACGCGAGTGGCGCCGGACCCGGCGCGTGCGGCGCGGCGCGGTCACCGCGCTCGCCCTGCTGTCCGCCCTGGCCCTGGTCCTGGGTGTCACGGCGGTCGTGCAGGGCGGCCGGGCGGACGACGAGGCGCGCGTCGCGCTGTCGCACCGGCTCGCCTCGGTGGCCGAGAGCCAGTTCGCCACGAACCTCGACGTGGGGAACCTGCTGGCGGTGCGGGCGTTCCGGACCGACGCCAACGCGCGAACGCGGGCCACGCTGTTCCGCGCCGTCACCGAGAACGGCACGCTGGTGCGCACGCTGCCCTTCGACCAGGACGTCGTCGAAGTGGCCACGAGCGCGGACGGTGGCGCGGTCGCCGTCGTCCTGCGCGACGGCGCGGTCCTGCGGTGGCGCCTGGACCAGCGCGAACCCGAGCGCCTGTTCCGGCTCACCGGCGAGCCGCGCGGCGTGTCGATGAGCGCCGACGGCGACGTCGTGGTGGCCGCGAGCCGGGACGGCGCGAGCCTCGCCCGTCCCGGGCGGCCGGTGGAACCCCTCGCCGTCCGCGCGGGGTGGCGCGTCCACGGCGCGGCGGTGTCACCGTCGGGGCGCACCGCCCTGCTGTCGGTCGCCGAGGACGTGTGGCAGGGCCGGATGGCGGTCACCGCGTTCCCGGTCGGCGACGGCCCGCTCACCGGCGCCGACCACGAGCAGGGCGCGGAGCGGGCGGCGGCCGCCGACCTGGTCGAGACCTCGGACGACGAGGTGTTCCTCCTCGACAGCGGGTACGGGTTCTGGGAGCGGCGGCGGCTGTCCGACTGGGCGGTGGTGGCGGCTTCGCGGGCCTCGTTCGGCACGGTGAACGACGGCGTCGCCGTCGCGGCGGACCGCGGCGCGTTCGGCTACACCAACGGATCGCCCACGATCCCGGTGTGGCGCACCGACCGCGAGACCGACATCGAACGGCCCCACCTGACCGCCCACGCGCCGATCGGCGATCCCGACGCGCTCGCGCTCAGCCCGGACGCCTCCCGGTTGGCCGTCGCCGAGGACCACACCGTCCACGTCGTCCCGGTGGGTGAGGTCGGCGCGCCGCCGACCGAGCCCGTCCGGCTGGTCGGCACCGGTCGGATCACGCCCGACACGCTGCGGTTCCTCGGCGCGGACGGCACCGCGCTGGTGGCGGCGTCGGGCAACCGGGTGGCGGTGTGGGACACGACGCGGGCCGACCGGATCAGCCGCACGTTCCCGGTCGACGTGGGCAGCGGGTGCTCCGCGTGCGGTCCGCCGCGGGTCGCCCCGTCGCCCGACGGCTCGCACCTGATCGCGTTCGACGGCGCGGGGTTCGCGGGCGTCGCCGGACCGACCGACCGGCCGGGGGCGGTCCGGCCTCTCCCCGACCTGGGCGCGAACCTGTACGCCGAGTACGGCCCGGCCGTCTGGGACCGCGAGGGCGACCGCGCGACGGTGCTGGTCGAGCCGCCCAGCGGCGGCAGCGCCGCGGCGGTGCCGGCCGGGTTGCCGGACTTCGTGCGCGGCGTGGCGGCGGGCGAACGGGCCGGTGGTGTGCTCGCCGCGGGCCTCACGTCGGACGGCCGCCAAGTGGTCGTGGTGGGCGTGGACGGCGGCATCGACCTGGTCGACCCCGCGACCGGCGCGACCCGCACCGTGGTGCCCGACCCGGGTGCGCCGGTCGGCCCGAAGCCGCCGAGGCTCCGCGCCGGCGCGGTCAGCGCCACCGGCGACCTCGCGGCCGTGCACGACGGGGACTCGGTGGTCGTGCGGGCGGTGCGCACCGGCGACGTGGTGGGCGACATCCCGGTGCCGGACCGGCAACCGCACCTGGTGTTCGTGCGCGACCGACTGCTGGTCCAGCGCGACTCCGGTGAGCTGGAGGTCTGGGACGAGCGGGGCGGGCGGCGGCTCGGCGCCATCGCGGGCGACGGCGGGTTCTTCAACCCGCCGGCCTCGAACGGCGCGCTGGTGGCACGGGTCCGCGACGACGGGTCCACCTCCTTGGCCGACCTGGACAGCGGCGCGGTGGTCGGCACGATCCCGGCGGGTCCGCCCGGACGCCGGGTCGGGGTGGGCTTCTCCGGCGACGGGACCGAGCTGGTGGCCGTGACCGAGGGCAACGACCTGGGCCGCGGCTCGGCGACCGTGCGGGACGTGTCCGACGAAGCCCTGGTGCGGACGGCGTGCGCCACGGCCGGCCGCGACCTGACCCCCGCCGAGTGGGACGCCCTGCTGGACGTGCCGGCGCCGGCGGACCTCACCTGCCGTTGACCCGCGCCCCGAACCTCGGGCGCAGCCGACCGGCGGACGGGCCGCGCGCCCACGTCGGCCGCCGACGGGCCGCTCAGGGCGACGGCACGACCTTGAGGACCGAGACCGGCATCGCGTGGACGTGCGTGATCGAGCGCAGGGTCAGGTCCGCGGCCCGGAAGAGGTCGCGGAACTGGGCCTCGGTCCGCTCGTGGCCGGGCAGGACGGTCATCATCAACAGGTCCAGCGCCTTGGCCTGCTGCGGCTCGTCGCCCTCGGCCAGGACCGCGTCGAACACCAGGAGGTGGCCGCCGGGGCGCAGCGCGTCGCGGCAGTTCCGCAGGATCCGCACGCACGTCGCGTCGTCCCAGTCGTGCAGGATCCGCTTGAGCAGCACGACGTCGCCCACCGGGACGCCGGTCAGGAAGTCGCCCGCCACCGACCGCAGGCGTTCCGCCGGACCGGGCTCCGGGGCGGGGCGGCCGCCCTCCAGGACGTGGGCCAGGTCGAACAGGATGCCCCGGGCCGAGGGGTTGCGCCGCAGCACCTCCAGCAGCAGCCCGCCCCGGCCGCCGCCCACGTCGACGACGGTCGCGTCCTCCGGGATCTCGCACGCCGCCGCCACCGGCGCGTTCTCCACGCGGGAGAACGCGGCCATGCCGTCGTTGAAGCCGGCGGCCGCCTCCGGGTCCCGGGCGTAGTACTCGAACAGCGACATGCCGAAGATGCGGTCGAACGACGGCGTGGCGTCGCGCGCGCTGTCCACCACCTCGCCCGCCGAGCGCCACATCGCGGGCTCGGTCATCATCAACACGGCCTCGCGGACGGACACCGGCGAGGTCGTGCACAGCGCGGCGGCGGGCGGCGTCAGCCGGAACCGGCCCGGCTCCTGCTCGCTGAACAGGCCCCTGGTGGCCAGCAGGCGCAGCACCCGGTGGATCGCCAGCGCCGCGCACCCGGTCAGCTCGGCCAACTCCCCCACCGTCCGCGGCCCGTCCCGCAGGTGGTCGGCGAGGTTGAGCGCGGCCGCCGCCCGCAACGCGGCCGAGTGCAGGTAGCCGAAGATCTCGTCCAGGACGAAGGCCGCGGCTTCGTGCTCGCCGCCGAAGCCGCCGTCCGCACCGGTGCCGGCCATGGCGCCTCCCACTCGTGGTCGGTCCCAGGGTAGGGCGGTCGGCGGTGTCCGCCTGACGGCCGAACGCCTGGCCTGCCCGACCGGATCAGCCACGATCGGGTGAACCTGGGCCGTCCGGCGTATCACCGTCCGCGACCAGCGCACCAATGGACAGAGCCGAACCGCCGAACGGAGGTCGCCCGATGTCCGACTCCCTGGTGCTGACCGTCGACTGCGGACCCGACGGCGCGCCCGACGAAGTGGGCGAGGCCGCCGCCGGGCTGCGGCGCGAACTGCTCGAACTCGACCTCGACGTCGAACCGCTGACCGGCGGCGCCGCGCCGGCGGGCGCGAAGGGCGACCCGGTCACCGTGGGCGCGCTCGTCGTCACGCTGGCCACGTCCGGCACGCTCACCGCGCTCCTCGCGACCGTCCGGGCCTGGATCGACCGCGACGACTCGCGCTCGGTGAAGCTGCGGGTCGGCGACCGGACCCTGGACGCCCGCGGGCTGCGCCCGGACGAGCTGCGGGTGGTGCTCGATGAGTGGTCGCGGCACGAGTCCGCCGGGTGACGCGCTCCGCCGGCCGGCCGGCGGGTACCGCGGCTTGGAGGCCATCGCCGGCCCGGTGGCCGACCAGGGCGGCGCCGAGGTCGCGGTGCGGTTCCGGCCGGTCGTCACCGGGCCGCGACGGCGGTTGCTGTGCCTGCTGGTGTCGGTCGACGCGGTCGCGGTCGCGGCGTTCCTGGGCTGGCTCCTGCCCGTCACGACGTCCGGCGGGCCGTGGCCCGGCCGCGCGTGCGCGGTGCTCGTCCTCGTCGTGGAGTCGGTCCGGGCGGTGCAGGCGGCGGCGATGTGGGTGTTCTGCCTGGCCGCCCGCGATCCCGTGCCGATGAGCCCCCCGCCGGGGCTGCGGGTCGCCGTGCTCACGACGATCGTGCCCGCCAGCGAGCCGCTGGACACCGTGGTGCCGACGCTGCGCGCGATGCGCCGGCTCGCCTACGCGGGCCGCGTGGACGTGTGGGTGCTGGACGAGGGCGACGACCCGGACGTGCGCGCCGCGGCCGCCCGCCTCGGCGTCCGGCACTTCTCCCGCGCCGGCCGGCCGGAGTACAACCGGCCGTCCGGCCCCTACCGCCGGCGCACCAAGGCGGGCAACCACAACGCCTGGCGGGCCGAGCACGAGTCGGACTACGACGTCGTCGCCCAGGTCGACCCCGACCACGTGCCGGTGCGGGACTTCCTGGCCCGCTCGCTCGGGTACTTCCGCGACCCCGACGTGGCCTACGTGGTGGCGCCGCAGGTCTACGGCAACACCGCGCACGGCTTCGTGCCGCACGCGGCGGCCGCCCAGTCCTACCTGTTCAACGGCGTCGTGCAGCGCGGCGGCAACGGGCTCGGCGCGCCGCTGCTCATCGGCACCAACCACCTGTACCGGGTCCGCGCGTGGCGGCAGATCGGCGGCTACCAGGACTCGCTCACCGAGGACCACCTGACCGGCATGACGGTGGTGGCGACGACGAACCCGGCCACGGGCCGACGGTGGAAGGGCGTCTACACGCCGGACGTGCTGGCCGTCGGCGAAGGGCCGGTGAGCTGGGCCGACTACTTCAACCAGCAGCGCCGCTGGGCCTACGGGGTGTGGGACATCGCGCTGCACCACAGCCCGCGGCTGATGCCCCGGCTGGCGCCGCGGCAACGCCTGGCGTACGCGCTGATGCAGTCGTTCTACCCCGGCGCGGCCGCGTGCTGGTTGTGCGGCAACGCGGCGACCTGGCTGTGCCTGCTGCCGGGGCCGGCGGTGGCGTGTGGCCGGTGCTGTGGGGCGGCACCGTGCTCGCCTGGCTCGCGTTGTTCCGGTGGCTGCGCCGGTTCAACCTGGCCGAGCACGAGCGGCGCGAGTCCGGCCTGTCCGGGTTGGCGATCTCCGCGATGTCCGGGCCGGTGTACGTCGCGGCGGCGGCCGCCGCGGTCGCCAACCGGGCGTTGCGCTACCAGGTGACCGGCAAGGGCGACCTGGTCAGCCGGGACCGGCCGCGCACCTTCGTCCCGCACCTGGCCTGGGCCGCGTCGGCGCTGGTCGCGCTGGCCGGCGGTCTGGTGACGGCCGGCGCCGACCGCGCCGCGCCGGCGTGCTGGCTGTCGGTCACGCTCGCCGCGAGCGCCGCCCCGCCGCTGATCGCCCTGTGGTCGCGGCGCCGTCACGGGCGGAAGGCGAAGACGTGCCCGGAACCGTGCTCGCCGTCGTTGTAGCCGCCGACCACGTACACCACGCCGTCCAGCACCGCCGCGCCGACGCCGGCCCGCGCCTCGGGCAGCCGCGGCAGGTCCGGCTTCGCCGCGCCGCGCCAGCACGCCGTCCGGTCGCTGAACCCGTCGGGCGCGTACCCCGCGACGACGCACGGCCCGACCCCCGGCCACCACACGCCACCGGGCGCCTCCACCGCCGGGACCGGGTAGCCCAGCGACCGGGTGCGGCCGCCGGCCACCTCGTCCACCGCGCCGTAGAGCGATCCCGCGTCGCGATCGCGCCCGCCGACGAACCAGACCGTGCCGTTCGAGTCGGTCACGGCGGCCAGCTTCTCCCGGGCCACCTGCAACGGGGGCAGGTCGTGCCACGCGTCCTGCTGCAACGCCCACACGGTCGCGGTCGCCTGCTGGTCCGGGGCCACACCCCCGGCGAACACCACCCGGGCCCCGTCCCACGCCGCCGCGCCGGCCGTGCGCGGACCGGGCAGCGGCCGGTCGGGCGTCCACTGGCCATCCGGCCGGTCCAGGCGCCACACCTCGGCCACCGCGCCGACCTGCGCCCAGCCGCCGAGCAGGAAGAGCCGCGACCCGTCGCTGACCAGCGCCGCGTGGCTCAGCGGCACGGGCAGGCGGGGACCGGAGGACCACGTGCCCGAGCGCGGGTCGTACACCTGCACCGCGTCGAGCTTGTGCCGGTCCTCGTCCGGGGAGATCCCGCCGGCCACCCAGATCCCGCCCAGGTGGGCGGTCACCGCGGCGGCCTCCACCGGGGCGGGCAGGTCCGCCACCCGGGTCCACTGCGGCGTGGGCGACGGCCGTGACACCACCACCCCGAGGACGAGCAGCAGCACGAGCGCCGCCGCGCCGGCCGCCCACCGCCACCTCGACCGGGCCCACCGCCGCCACCGCCCGGTCCGGCCGCCCGGCGGCTCGACCGGGACGAGCGCGGGTCCGGGCCGGGGCGTTCCGGGGTCGGGGTCCAGGCTCGTGCCGGCCCCGGCGCGGGGGTCGCGGGCGAGGTAGATGCTGCCGTGCAGGCTCGCGAACATGCCCGGCGTCTGCGTGCCGGTCGTGTGCTCCTGGACCGAGTCGTAGACGTACTCGTAGAGGTCGTGGACCGACACCCGGCCGTCGCCGTCGCGGTCGGCCGCGCCGGTGCGCAGGCCGCGCACCACCGCGGCGGTGAACACGGACGGCGCGGCGGCGTCCAGGGAGAGCTGTTCGCCCTCGAACGCGTACTCCATCGCGTTCGACGCGGTGAGCACGGCCCGGCCGTGCCCGTCGAAGCGCTCGCGGACGTGCACGTCGTAGGTGGACTTGCTGCCGAGCCGGGTGAACGCGCCGCTGTAGCAGCAGTCCAGCAGCAGGACGATCCGGCGGGACCGGCTGCGGTTCATCTGCTCGTTCACGAACTGCGCCGACACGCCCGTGGCGGCCAGCCGGTGCAGCTTCGTGTTGCGCACGGCGAAGTACAACCGCCCGTCGGGGTCCTTCACCCCGTGGCAGGACAGGTAGAGCAGCAGCAGGTCGTCCCGGCGGCGGTCGGCGAAGAAGCCCTCGACCTCCTCGGCCACCACGGCGGCCGGCTCGTCGAACAGCGTGCTCACCTGGAAGTCGCCGATCCGCTCGTCGCGCAGCACGGAGGCCAGCAGCTCCGCGTCCGCCGCCGGGGCGCGCAGCGCGCGCAACTTCGCGTCCTCGTACGCGCCGTTGGCCACGACGAGCGCGAGCCTCGCGCCCGGCACCGCCGTCACCCCGCCCCGGCACGGCCGCCGGCGACCGCGCTCGACTCGCCGGGGACGTCGTTCGGCCCACCGGGGACTTCGCTCGGCCTGCCGGGGACCGCGCTCGACCCATCGGTGACGTCGCTCGGCCCGTCGGGGACCGCGCTCGGCCCGCCGGTGGCGTCGTTCGGCGGCGGGTCGGCCGAGCGGCGCGCCCGGAGTCGCAGCAGCGCCACGGCCATCCCGGCTCCCGCTGGTTCGCGCCGCGCTACGGAGAGCGGTCCACGGGTGCGGACACCGCACACGATAGGACGAGCCGGCCACCCCGGGCGGCGGTTATCACCCGATGGTGTGACCCTGCGGGACCTGCGGACGGACGCCTCCGGCCAACGCCGGTCACACGTCGCCACCCCAGGCCGTACTGCGGGCGGCCTCTCCCGAATGCCGGCGCGGGTCAAACGATGGGCTCTGGCGGCGGTCGCGCCCCTGCTCGCGGTGCTCGCCCCGCTTCTGGGCGCGCTGGCGGCTTCGGCCGCGAGCGGCTTCCACGTCGGCAACGGGCGGTTGTACGACGCCAACGGCAACGTTCCACCTCGCCCCGAGCGGGTGACAGCACCGACAATGCGCTACTGAACCGCTTCAGCGGACACCGGAGCGCTTGACCGCCCGCCGGGAACCGCGTCGGAGCCGGTAATCGCGGCACGACGGCTTTTCGTCGCAATCGCGGAATCCGGTGGGAGCACTGCGGAAGAACGCGATTACCGCACCGTTCCCGACCGGTTCACGACCCCGGTTAGCCTCGCGTGGTCCGCACGAATCCCATTCCGCGTTGCCCACCGGAAGTGACGAGGGACAGCCCATGACCACACCCCCGATCGAATTGGCCGAACCGACGATGCTCGGCTGGTTGACCGATTACCACCTGGACGCCGAATACGTCCGGTCGAGCGGCAACACGCTGTTCGCGAGGCAGGCAGACGGCACGGAGCGGCCGGTGCTCGACTTCGCGGGCGGGTACGGCTCGGTGTTGCTGGGGCACAACCACCCGGAACTGGTCGCGCTCGCCCGCGAGTTGTTCGAACAGGGCACGCCGATCCACGCCCAGTTCTCCCGCCACCCCTACGCGAACGACCTGACGCACCGGCTGAACGCGATCCTGCACCGCGAGTTCGGCGTCACGGAGCCGTACTACGCGGTATTCGCCAACAGCGGCGCGGAGGCGATCGAAGCCGCCGTGAAGCACGCCGAGTTGGACCGCGTCCTCAAGGTGAAAGCCGCCGTGGAGGCGGTCGAGTCGGCGCTGGACCGGGCCCGCACCGCGGTCGCCGGCGGCACGGCGGTCGCCGAGGACGCCTACCGCGCGCTCGGCGTGCCGCAGGGCGACGTCGAGGCCCTGTTCGCGGAGGTGAGCCGGGTCAACGGCGAGCTGGCGGCGCGGCAGCCGGTGTTCCTGAGCCTGGAGAGCGGGTTCCACGGCAAGCTGGTCGGCAGCGTGCAGCTCACGCACAACCCGGGCTACCGCACGCCGTTCGGCGCGCTGGCCCGGCCGTCCCGGTTCGTGCCGTTCAACGAGCCCGGCGCGGTGCGCAAGATCCTCGACCAGGAGCGGGTGCACCTGCACGAGCTGGTCGCCGCGGACGGCGAGGTGCGGTTGGCCGGGCGCGAGCTGCCGGTGGTGACGGCGTTCCTGCTGGAGCCCATCCAGGGCGAGGGCGGCATCCAGGAGGTGAGCGCCGAGTTCGCCGCGGAGATCGCGGCCGCGTGCGCCGAGGCGGGCGTGCCGGTGGTGGTGGACGAGGTCCAGAGCGGCATGGGCCGGACCGGGTCGTTCTTCGCCAGCGCGCAGATCGGGCTGCGCGGCGACTACTACGCGTTGTCCAAGAGCCTGGGCGGCGGCGTGGCCAAGGCGGCGGTGATGCTGGTCCGGGAGGAGTTCTACCGGGGCGAGTTCGAGCTGGTGCACAGCTCCACGTTCGCCAAGGACAGCTTCTCGACCACGATCGCGGGCAAGGTGCTCGACCTGCTGGAGGCCGACGGCGGCCGCGCGTACCGCCTGGCGGCCGAGCTGGGCGGCAAGCTGACCGCGATGCTGGAGTCGATCCGGGCGGACCACCCGGACCTCGTCAAGGAGGTCCGCGGCCGGGGCCTGATGCTGGGCCTGGAGTTCTACGACCAGAGCGCGTCGCCCTCGCCCGCGGTCGCCGGGCAGGCCGCCGCCGGGATGCTCGGCTACGCCATCGCCGGCTACCTGCTGCGGGAGCACGCGATCCGCACGTTCCCCACCGCGAGCGCCACGAACACGCTGCGGTTCGAGCCGTCGCTCCAGCTCACCGACGAGGAGATCACGCGGTTGGAGACCGGCCTGCGGGCCGCGGTGGAGGTTCTGCGCGACCCGTCCGGTCGTCTGGTCTGAGGGGGGTTCACCGATGGATGCCGAGGAAGCGCTGGGGTTGGTGCGGGAGTTCGTCCGCGACGAGCTGCTGGGCGAGCGCCCCGAGCTGGACGTGCTGGGCGACATGCCGTTGCCCCTGTACGAGAGGTTCGCCAAGACCGGGCTGATGAACTGGTGGCTGTCGCCCGAGCTGGGCGGCCACGGGATCGGCCTGGAGCACGGCGTCGACATCGTGTCCGAGCTGGCCTACGGCGACGCCGGCGTGGCGTTCACGCTGTTCATCTCCATCATGGCGACGAACATGGTGTGGCTGTACGGCTCGGACGAGCTGAAGAAGCGCTACCTGGAGCCGCTGGCGGCGGCCGGCGGGTTCGGCGCGACGCTGGGCAGCGAGGAGGCCGCGGGCAGCGAGCTGGGCCGCACGGCCACGGTCGCCGTCCGCGAGGGCGCGGAACTCGTGCTCAACGGCGAGAAGTACTTCTCCACCAACACCGCGTTCGCGGACTTCCTGGTGGTGGTGGCGAAGTCGGCGGACAACCCGTCCGGCCACGCCGCGATCGTCGTGCCGAGGGACGCCCCCGGGGTGCGGATCGTGAAGCGGTGGGACGTGCTCGGGCTGCGGGCGTCGGGCACCTACCAGGTCGCGCTGGACGGCGTGCGGGTGCCGGTGTCGCACGCGCTCACCGGGCCGGGCCTGCGGATCCTGGAGGTGGGGCTGAACGCGAGCCGCGTGCTCATCGCCACGACCGCGGTCGGCGTGGCCCGGCGGATCCGCGACCTGGCCGTCGACTACGCCCGGACCAAGGAGCTGCGCGGCTCGACGTTGCTGAACAACGCCGTGTTCGCGGCCAAGGCGGGGCAGATGGAGATGGCGATCGGCGTCATGCGCAACCAGTGCGCGGCGGCCGGGCGCGACTTCGACGCCATCGCGGCGCTGCCCTCGCCCGGCGCGGAGTTCCTGCGCCAGGGCGCGTTGAAGTCGGCCCTGACGGCGAAGATGTTCACCGGCCAGGCCGGGTGGCAGGTGGCGACGGTGGGGTCGGAGCTGTTCGGCGGGCTCGGGTACACCGGCGACTCGCCGATCGGCAAGCTGGTGCGCGACATGCGTTACGTGTCGATCGTGGAGGGCGGCGACGACGTCCTGCGCGAGCTGATGTTCAACCGGTACGTGCTGCCCGAGGGCAAGCGGATCTGACGCCGCGCCGGGGCCGTCGCGCGACGGCCCCGGCCGGGGCCGCACCTGCCGCGCGAACGGACACCCCGCACCGCAACCACGGCGGTGCGGGGTGTTCTCCCGTCGGTGCCCGGGGGTGTGGTCGCTACTGGCGGGGGCTGTCGGCGTCCGCGCGCGGGAAGTAGCCGGCGCCGGCGAAGAACTCGACGTACTTGGCGAACAGGTCGGCGCCCATCGGCGGGCACTCGATGCCGCTGCCCCGCAGCGCCGCCTCGATGTCGGAGACGTCGAAGTCGGGGTACGCGCCCTCCCCCGCCGCCGCGATCGCCTCGAACGCGTCGAGCAGCGGTTGCAGGGCGTTGTCCCGGTCGGCCCGCACCCGGTCGCGCCACTGCGGCCAGTCCAGCTCCCGCAGGTCGTACCCGGCGTCCCGCAGGTGGGCGATCATCTCCCGGTAGCGGATCGGGTTCGGGTTGGACACGTGGAACGTGCGGCCGGCCGCCTCGGGCCGGGTGGCGAGGTGCGTGACGGCGGCGCTGGCGTAGTCGACCGGCACCAGGTGGAACCGCCCGGCCAGGCCCGCCGGCACCGCGCGGCCCTGGAGGATCCCCTTGAGGCTGAGCCACAGGAAGTCCTTGGTCTGGCAGGCGCCGTTGACCTGGTCGCCGGACACCACGTCCACGCGGTAGACCGACACCGGCAGACCGCGGTCGCGGGCCAGGTCGATCATCTTCTCGGCCACCCACTTGGTCTGCCGGTAGCCGTTGGACAGCAGCTCCGGCGGGCCGGGGACGTCGTCGACCCTCAGCGGCACGCCCGGCTCCACCGGCTGGTCGAACACGCCGGTGGAGGACAGGAAGTGCACCGGCACCGTCCGGTGGGCGGCGGCCAGGCGCAGCACCTCCTCGGTGCCCGTCACGTTGGCCGCCTTCAGCGCCGCGTACGGCTGGAGCCAGTTCACCGTCGCGCCCGCGTGGTACACCACGTCCACCGACCGGGACAGCGCGTCGAAGACCTCCTCGGCCAGGCCGAGCCGGGGCCGGGCGAGGTCGCCCGCGTGGACGACGACGCGGGACAGGTCCACCTCGCCGTCCAGCCGGTACCAGCGCAGGTTGTCGGCGATCCGCGCCAGGCCGTCGGCCGGGTCGGCGGCGCGCACGACGCAGTGCACCCGGGCCGCGGTGGTGCGCAGCACGTCGCGCAGCAGGAACGCGCCGAGGAAGCCGGTCGCCCCGGTCAGCAGCACCTCGCGCGGGTCGGCGGCGTGGGTCAGCACCTCGGCGGCCGGCCGGACGTCGTCGGCGAGGCGCACCTCGGCGGCGAAGTCGACCTCGGCCCGGACCGGCGCCTCGGCCGACGGCGCCAGCAGGTCGCTCAGGTGCTCGGCCACGGCGTGCGGCGAGGGGTGGTCGAACACGAGCGTGGCGGGCAGCGGCGTGCCGATCGCGGCGATGAGCCGGTTGCGCAGCTCCACCGAGGTCAGCGAGTCGAAGCCCAGCTCGGTGAACGGCCGGGTCGGCTCGGGCGGCGACGACGTGCCGAGGACGGCGGCGACCTCGGCGCCGACGCGGTCCAGCAGCAGGTCGTACCGCTCGTCCGGGGCCAGTGCGGCGAGCTGCTCGGCGGGCGGCACGGCCGGGGTGGCGTTGTTGCCCGCCCGGCGCCGCGCCGGCGTGCGGACGAGGTCGGCGAACAGGGCGGGCACCCGGCCGGAGGCGCGCATCGCCGCGACGTCGAGCGGTGTCGCGACCACGGCGGGCAGCCCGGTGGCCAGCGCGGCGTCGAGCAGGTGCGGGCCGTCGGCCGCGGTGATGGCGCGGAAGCCGCTGCGCGCGATGCGCGCCAGGTCCACCTCGGACAGACCGCTGCCCATGCCCGTGGGCATCGACCACAGGCCCCACGCGATCGACGTGGACGGGTGGCCGTTGGCGACGCGGAAGTGCGCGACGGCGTCGAGGAACGTGTTGGCCGCGGCGTAGTTCGCCTGACCCGGCCCGCCGACGGTGGCCGCGATGGACGAGAAGTGGACGTGGTGCGCGTCGGGGACCAGGCGGTGCAGGTGCCACGCCGTGGTGACCTTCGGCCGCAGCACGGCGTCGAGCCGCTCGGGGGTCAGCGTGGGGAACGCGGTGTCGTCCAGCACGCCCGCGGTGTGCAGGACCACCGACACCGGCGCGGCGGCCCGGGCCAGGATGCCCGCCAGGACGGCCTCGTCGGTCACGTCGCCGCCGACGATGTCCACGCTCGCGCCCGCGGCGACCAGGTCCGCGCGCAACTCCTCCGCGCCGGGCGCGGCCGCGCCGCGGCGGCTGACCAGCAGCAGCCGGCGCGCGCCGCGGTCGACCAGGTGCCGGGCGAACAACCCGCCCAGGGTGCCCGTGCCGCCGGTGACGAGCACCGTGCCGTCGAGGTCGGCGAGGTCGCCGCCCAGGGGGCCGCGCCACGTCGTCGCGCCCGGCGGCACCGGTTTGGCGACGCGCGCCAGGCGCGGCACGCGCGCGTCCAGCCCCAGGGCGACCTGCGGTTCGCCGGACGCGAGGGCGGCGGCCACACCGGCCGGGTTCGGGTGGGCGGGGTCGAGGTCCACCAGGGTGATCCGGTCGGGGTTCTCCGACTGCGCGGAGCGCAGCAGGCCCCACACCGCCGCGGCGTGCGGCGCGGTCCGGCCGTGGGCCGGGGTGGCGCCCGAGGTCAGCACCACCAGGCGGGCGCCGGACAGGCGCTGGTCGTCCAGCCACCGCTGGGTCAGCTCCAGCGCGGCCCGGGTGTCGGCGAACACGCGGTCGACCACCTCGTCGTCCGCCGCGCCGGTCAGGAACGGCACCACGACCGCGTCCGCGCCGACGGCGTCGGACAGGTCCGCCGCCCGCCGCGCGCCGGGCAGCTCGGGCGTGCCGCGCCCGACGTCGAGCACGGCGAGCGAGGTGAGCGGCGGTTCGGGCAGGTCGACCCGCTCCCACACCACGTCGAACAACGCGCCCGCCGAGCGGTCCAGCACGCCTCGCTCCGGTTCCCGCAGCACCACCTCGTCCGCGGTCGCCACGACGTTGCCGGACAGGTCGGCCAACCACAGCGCGAGCACGTCGCCCGCCCGGGCGGCGCGCGCGACGACCGCCGTCGCGCCCACCGCGTGCAGCCGGAAGCCCTTCCAGCCCGACGCCACCAGGCCGCCCGACACCGCCCGCACGGCGGCGTCCAGCAACTGCGGGTGCAGCCCGTAGGAGGCGGCCGTCGACGGGTCGGGCAGCTCGACGGTGACCTCCGGCCCGTCGACCTCGACCGCGGCCGGCCACCGCTCGGGGCTCACCGCGCCGCGCGCCACCAGCTCCCAGGGCGCGCCGGAGCCGTGCGGCCGGGTGTGCACCTCCAGCGCCCGCGCGCCGTCGGCGCCCGCCGCGCCCAGCGCCAGCTGGACGACCACCGCGCCGTCGGCGGGCCACACCACCGGCGCGAGGGCGGTCAGGGAGTCGAGCCGGGCGCAGCCGACCTCGTCCCCGGCCCGCACGGCGAGTTCGACCAGGGCCGAGCCGGGCAGCTCGGCCACCCCGTCCACCACGTGCTCGGCGAGCCACGGGTGGTCGCGCACCGCCACCCGGCCCGTGACCAGCACCCCGTCGGACCCGGCGAGCGGGACCGCCGCGCCGACCAGCGGGTGCTCCGCCGGCGTGAGCCCCGCGGCGGCCAGGTCGGGTCCGGCGGCGGCGTCGCGGGTCAGCCAGAACCGCTCGCGCTGGAACGCGTAGGTCGGCAGGTCGACCAGCGGCGCGGCGCCGCCGAGGAACGCGGCCCAGTCCACCCCGACGCCGCGGGTGTGCAGGCGGCCCACCGCGGCGACGACGGTGTGCGCCTCGTCCCGGTCGCGGCGCATCGTCGGCACGGCCGCCGACGCGTCCACCACGGTCCCGACCAGGCCGCTGAGCACGGCGTCCGGCCCGAGTTCCAGGTACGTCGTCACGTCGAGGTCGCGCAGCGCGCGCACGCCGTCGGCGAACCGCACGGTCCGCGACACGTGCGCGACCCAGTAGTCCGGGTCCCGCAGCTCGCGGCCGGCCAGCGCGCCGGTCACCGTGGACACGATCGGGATCGTCGCCTCCCGGTACTCCAGCGTGGCGGCGACGCGCGCGAACTCCTCCGCCATCGGTGCCATCAGCGGCGAGTGGAACGCGTGGCTCACCGACAGCCGCTTGGTCTTCAGCCCGCGCCCGGCCAGCACGGCCGCGATCCCGTCGACCGCCTCGGCCGCGCCGGACAGCACCACCGACGACGGCCCGTTGACCGCCGCGATGCCCACCTCGGGGACCAGCAGCGGGAGGACGTCCTCCTCCCCCGCCTCGACCGCCACCATCGCGCCGCCCCCGGGCAACGCCTGCATCAGCCGTGCCCGCGCGCCGACCAGGGCGGCGGCGTCGGCCAGCGACAGCACGCCGGCCACGTGCGCGGCGGCGATCTCGCCGATCGAGTGGCCGGCCAGGAAGTCCGGGCGGACGCCCCACGACTCCAGCAGCCGGAACAACGCGACCTCGACCGCGAACAACGCCGGCTGCGCGTACCCGGTGCGCCGCAGCAGGTCGGCGTCGGAGCCCGACACCACGTCACGGATCGGCACGTCCAGGTGCGGCCGCAGGTGCGCCTCCACGTCGGCCAGGGCCGAGGCGAAGACCGGGAACGCGGCGGCGGCCCGCACGCCCATGCCGAGGCGCTGCGCGCCCTGGCCGGTGAACAGGAACGCCGTCTTCCCGCCGACCGGCGACCCGTGCAGGACCGACGGGTGGGACGTGCCGTCGGCGATCGCGCGCAGGCCGTCCTCCGGGTCGCCGAGCACGACCGCGCGGTGCGACAGGGCCGCCCGGGTCAGGGCCGCGGACCGGGCCACCGACGCCGGCTCGACCGACGGGTGCTCCGCCAGCCACTCCAGCAGCCGGGTCGCCTGGGCCCGCAGCGCCTGCGGGGACCGCGCCGACAGCGGCAGGGGCAGCGGGGACGGCAGCGCCGGCGGCGGCTCGGCGGCGGGCTCCGCCGCGACCTCGGGCGCCTGCTCCAGGATGACGTGCGCGTTGGTGCCGCTGACCCCGAACGCGGACACCGCCGCGCGGCGCGGCTGGTCGCCGGTGGACGGCCACGGCCGCTGCTCGGTCAGCAGCGACACCGAACCCGCCGACCAGTCGACGGCGGGCGTCGGCCCGTCCACGTGCAGGGTCTTCGGCAGCACGCCGTGCCGGATCGCGAGCACCGCCTTCATCACCCCGGCGATGCCCGCCGCCGCCACGGTGTGCCCGATGTTGGACTTCAGCGACCCCAGCCACGCGGGCCGGTCGGCGGGCCGGTTCTGCCCGTAGGTGGCCAGCAGGGCCTGCGCCTCGATCGGGTCGCCGAGCCGGGTGCCGGTGCCGTGCGCCTCGATCAGGTCGACGTCGGTGGCCGCGAGCCGGGCGTTCGCCAGGGCGGCCCGGATCACCCGCTGCTGCGACGGTCCGTTCGGCGCGGTCAGCCCGTTGGACGCGCCGTCCTGGTTCACCGCGCTGCCCCGCACGACCGCGAGCACCCGGTGGCCGTTCTTGCGCGCCTCGGACAGCAGCTCCAGCACCACCACGCCGACGCCCTCGGACCAGGTGGTCCCGTCGGCCGCCGCGGCGAACGACTTGCACCGGCCGTCCGCGGCCAGGCCGCGCTGGCGGGAGAAGTCCACGAACGCGGACGGGTTGCCGTAGACCGTGCTGCCGCCGACCAGCGCCAGCGTGGACTCGCCCTGCCGCAGCGACTGCATCGCCAGGTGCAGCGCGACCAGCGACGACGAGCACGCCGTGTCCACGCTCACCGCAGGCCCCTCCAGCCCGAGCGCGTACGCGAGCCGGCCGGAGGCGACGCTGGTCAGGCCGCCGGTGGTCAGGTAGCCCTCCAGCTCCCGCGGTCCCCACAGGTCCAGGTAGCTCTGCGCCACGACCCCGGCGAACACGCCGGTCTTGCTGCCCTTCAGGGCCGTGGGGTCGATGTGCGCGCGTTCCAGCGCCTCCCACGCGACCTCCAGCAGGACCCGCTGCTGCGGGTCCATCGCGGTCGCCTCGCGCGGGCTGATGCCGAAGAACTCGGCGTCGAAGCGGGTCGCGTCGTCGATGAACCCGCTGTGCTTGGAGTACGACTTGCCGGGCAGCCCCGGTTCCGGGTCGTAGATGCCCTCGACGTCCCAGCCGCGGTCCTCGGGGAACGGCGTGATGGCGTCGTGCCCGCCGGACACCAGCCGCCACAGGTCCTCCGGCGAGGACACCCCGCCGGGCAGCCGGCAGGCCATCGCGACGATCGCGACCGGCTCGTCGCGGCCGGACTCCAGCTCCGCGAGCCGTCGCCGCGCCTTGTGCAGGTCGGCCGTGACCCACTTCAGGTAGTCGACCAGCTTCTGTTCCTTGGACATGGGGGGTGCACCCTCCTCGGGCAGCTCGGGACGGGCCGGTCAGTCAGCGGTGCGGCCGAGCTCGTCGTCGATGAAGGCGAACAGCTCGTCCGCGGACGCCTCCGTGAGCCGGTCCTCGGCGTCCGGCGCGTCGGGTGCGGCGGACGTCTCGGTCCAGCGGGCGAGCATCGTGCGCAACCGGTTCGCGACGTCGTCGGCGTCGCCGTCGCGCGGCACGGTCGCCAGCAACGCCTCCAGGCGGTCCAGCTCGGCGTGCAGGGGCGCCTCCGCGGACGCGACCAGGAGGCCGAGCAGGTGGTCGGTGAGCGCGCCCAGCGTCGGGTGGTCGAACACCACGGTCGCCGAGAGCTGCTCGCCCACCACCGCGCCGAGCCGGTTGCGCAGGTCCACGGCGGTCAGCGAGTCGAACCCGAGCGCCTGGAACGCGCGGTCCTCCTCGATGCCCGACGCGTCGTCGCGTTGCAGCACCGCGGCCACCTCGGCGCGGACCGCGGCCAGCACCGCGGGACGCCGCCCGGCGGCCGGGGTCGCGGCCAGCTCCGCCCGCAGCGCCGAGCGGTCGGGCTGCTCGGCGGCGGCCGGCGCGTCCTGGCGCGGCGGGGTCAGGACCGAGCCGTCGCGCACGGCGGCCAGCCGGAGCCCCGCGGCGGCCGCGGCGGCGGCCACCCCGACGTCCGCGCGTTCGGTGTCGAAGTCGACCAGCACGACCCGCTCGGGGTTCTGCCCCTGGGCGGCCTGCAGGAGGCTCCAGGCGAGCCGGGTGCCCTCGGTGGCCGAGTCGGACGGCCGCGCGGGTGCCGCCGAGGTGGTCGTGACGACCAGCTTCGCGTCGCCGTGCGCCCAGTCGCGGATCAGGTCCAGCGTCTCGCGGGTCCGGTCGTAGCGGCTGTCGACGCCCTCCTCGGCCGCGGGGGTGACGTGCACGGCCAGCGGCAGCAGGACGACGTCGAACTCCCGTCCGGCGAGCGCTTCCACCCGGTCGACCACCTCCGCGCCGGGCAGGTCGGCCACGCCGTGGCCCACGTCGAGCACGGCGACCCGCGGCTGCGCCGGCGCCTCGGGCACCTCGACCGGCTGCCAGGAGGCCCCGGTCCGGGCGGTGGCGGAGCTGTCGACCACCAGCGCGTACCGCTGCCGCTGGAACGCGTAGGTCGGCAGGTCCACCGCCCGCGCGCCGGTGCCGGCGAAGAACGCCCGCCAGTCCACCGCGACGCCCCGGGTGTGCAGGCCCGCGAGGCTCGCCACCAGGGTCTCCGGCTCCGGCCGGTCCCGGCGCACCGACGTGAACACGGCCCGGTCCCGGTTGTCGGGCAGCCCGTCCAGCACGGCGTCGGCCATCGCGGTGAGCACGCCGTCCGGGCCGACCTCCAGGAACGTGGCCACGCCCTGGGCGGCCAGCGTGGTGACGGCCTGCGCGAACCGGACCGTGCCGCGCAGCTGGCGGACCCAGTAGCCCGGCGTGGTCAGGTCCTCGGCGACCGCGCCGGTGACCGTGGAGACGATCGGGATGCGCGGCGCGCGGTAGTCGACGGTGGCCGCGACGTCCGCGAACTCGCCGAGCATGGGCTCCATCGCGGGCGAGTGGAACGCGTGGCTCACGGTGAGCCGGCGGGTGCGCCGCCCCTGGTTCTCCCACTGCTCGGCGGCCAGGAGCGTGGCCTTCTCGTCACCGGAGAGGACCACCGCGCGCGGTCCGTTGACCGCGGCGACGTCCACCACGCCGACGAACGGGTCCAGCTCGGCGCGGACCTCTTCCTCGGTGGCCTCCACCGCCACCATCACGCCCGTGCGCGGCAACGCCTGCATCAGCCGGCCGCGCGCGGCCACCAGCCGTGCCGCGTCGGAGAGCGAGAACACGCCCGCGACGTGGGCGGCGGCCAGCTCGCCGATCGAGTGCCCGGCCAGGAAGTCCGGTCGGACGCCCCAGGACTCCAGCAGCCGGAACAACGCCACCTCGACGGCGAACAGCGCCGGTTGCGTGTAGCCGGTCTCGTCCAGGTCCACCCCGTCCGCGATCACGTCGCGCAGCGGGCGGTCCAGCATCGGGTCCAGCTCGGCGCACACCGCGTCGAACGCCTCCGCGTACGCGGGGAACTCGTCCGCCAGGGCCAGGCCCATCCCGACCCGCTGCGCGCCCTGCCCGGTGAACAGGAAGCCGAGCCGGCCGCCCACCGCCGTGTGGCCGGCGCGCACCGGGTCGACCGCGGCCAGCCGGTCGGCGAAGTCCGCCGGGTCGGAGCCGACGAGCACGGTGTGCCGCTCCAGCGTGGTCCGCCGGGTGAGCAGGGTGTACGCCACGTCGACCGGCGCCACGTCCGGCCGGTCGGCCAGGAACGCGCCGATGGCGTCGGCCTGGGCCTTGAGGCCCGCCGGCGTCTTGGCCGACAGCAGCCACGGCACGACCGGCCGCGCCGCGGGCGCCTCCGGCGCGGCCTCGTCCGGCGCCTGCTCGATGATGACGTGCGCGTTGGTGCCGCTGATGCCGAACGACGACACCCCGGCCCGGCGCGGGCGACCCACCTCGGGCCACGGCGTGGACTCGGTCAGCAGCGACACCGCACCGGCGTCCCAGTAGACGTGCAACGACGGCTCGGTGACGTGGAGCGTCTTCGGCATCACCCCGTGGCGCATGGCCTGGACGGTCTTGATGATGCCCGCCACGCCGGCCGCCGCCTGGGTGTGCCCGATGTTGGACTTGAGGCTGCCCAGCCACAGCGGGCGCTCGCGGTCCTGGCCGTAGGTGGCCAGCAACGCCTGCGCCTCGATCGGGTCGCCGAGCGCCGTGCCCGTGCCGTGCGCCTCCACCACGTCGACGTCCGCGGGCGACAGCCCGGCCTTGCCGAGGGCCTGGCGGATCACGCGTTCCTGCGACGGGCCGTTCGGCGCGGTCAGCCCGTTCGACGCGCCGTCCTGGTTCACCGCGCTGCCCCGCACGATCGCGAGCACCGGGTGACCGTTGCGCCGCGCGTCCGACAACCGCTCCAGCACCAGCAGCCCGACGCCCTCCGACCAGCCCGTGCCGTCCGCGTCCGCCGAGAACGCCTTGCACCGACCGTCCGGCGACAACCCCCGCTGCCGCGAGAACTCGATGAACGGGTTGGGCGTGGACATGACCGTCACGCCGCCGGCCAGCGCCAGGTCGGCCTCGCCGGACCGCAGCGCCTGCCCGGCCAGGTGCACCGCGACCAGCGACGATGAGCACGCCGTGTCGATCGTCAGCGCGGGACCCTCCAGGCCGAACGTGTACGCCACCCGGCCCGACGCCACGCTGCCCGCGGTGCCGCTGGCCAGGTAGCCCTCCAGCTCGGCGGGCAGCTGGCCGGACTGCTCGGTGTAGTCGGTGTACATCACCCCGGCGAAGACCCCGGTGTTGCTGCCGCGCAACGACTTCGGGTCGATGCCCGCCCGCTCGAACGCCTCCCACGCCACCTCCAGCAGCAACCGCTGCTGCGGGTCGGTGGCCAGCGCCTCGCGCGGCGACATGCCGAAGAACTCGGGTTCGAAGTCGTAGGCGTCGTGCAGGAAGCCGCCGTTCTTGGTGTAGGTCTTGCCCGCCCGGTCCGGGTCCGGGTCGAACAGCGCCGCGATGTCCCAGCCGCGGTCCGTGGGGAACTCGCCGACCGCGTCCACCTCGTCGCGCACCAGCGCCCAGAGGTCTTCCGGCGACCGCACGCCGCCGGGGAACCGGCACGCCATGCCCACCACCGCGATCAGGTCCTCCTCGGTGGCGACGGCGGCGGTGGTCTGCTCGACCGCCGCCGAGCGCGGCGACACCTGGCGGGCCAGGTAGTCCGCCACGCCGGCGGGCGACGGGTAGTCGAAGACCAGCGTGCTGGGCAGGCGCAGCCCGGTCGCGCCGGTCAGGTGGTTGCGCAGCTCGACCGCCGTGAGCGAGTCGAAGCCCAGCTCCTTGAACGCGGCCGACATGTCCACGCCCGAGTCGTCGGCGTGGCCCAGGACCTGGGCGACCGCGGCGCGCACGAGGTCCTGCACGGCCGTCTCGCGCTCGACCGCGCCGAGGCCGGTCAGGCGGTCCGCCCACGGCGACCCGGTGTCGGCGGTCGCGTCGTCGGCGGCGGCGCGGCGGGTCGGCGCGGCGGTGACCAGCCCGCGCAGAACGGCGGGCAGGTGCTCGCCCTGCTCGCGCAGCGCGGCGTGGTCGAGCAGGGCGGCCGTCACCACGGGCTCGGCCGCGGCGGTCGCGGCGTCGAACAGGGCCAGGCCCTCCTCCGTCGGCAGCGGCCGGACGCCGTTGCGGGCCAGGCGTTGCCGGTCGGTGTCGCTCAACGTGCCGGTGATGCCGCTGTCCTGCTCCCACAGGCCCCACGCGATGGAGGTGGCGGCCTGCCCGTGCGCCCGGCGGTGCCGCGCCAGCGCGTCGAGGAACGCGTTGCCGGCGGCGTAGTTGCCCTGGCCGGGCGTGCCGAACGTGCCCGCGACCGACGAGTACAGGACGAACGCGGACAGCTCGCCGGCCAGCTCGTGCAGGTGCCAGGCGCCGTCGACCTTGGGGCCGAGCACGGCGTCCAGCCGGCGGCGGTCCAGCGAGGTGACGACGCCGTCGTCGACCACACCCGCGGTGTGCACGACCGCGCGCACCGGGTGCTCGGCCAGCAGGTCCGCCACCGCGGTGCGGTCCTCCACGGCCAGCGCCCGGACGGCGACCTCGGCCCCGGCCGCGGTCAGCTCGGCGACCAGCTCCGCCGCGCCGGGCGCGTCCGGCCCGCGCCTGCTGACCAGCAGCAGGCTGCGCGCGCCGTGCCCGGTCACGAGGTGCCGGGCGACCGAGGCGCCCAACGCGCCCGTGCCGCCGGTGATCAGCACGGTGCCCTCGGACCAGTCCACCGCGCCGTCGCCGGCCGGCGCGCGCACCAGGCGCGGCACCAGGACCGCGCCCTCGCGCAGCGCCACCTGCGGCTCGCCGCTGCCCAGCGCGCCGGGCAGCGCCGCCCACGAGTCGGCGTGGCCGTCGTGCTCGACCAGCACGAACCGGCCGGGGTGCTCGGACTGGGCGGACCGCACCAGGCCCCACACGGCCGCGTGGTGCACGGGGTCGCGGGTGACGACGACCAACTTCGCGTCGGTCAACCGGTCGTCGGCCAACCACACCCGGATCAGGTCGAGCGCGGCGCCGCTCGCGTGGCGCGCCGTCGTCGCGGGCGACCCGTCCGGGACGGGCAGCAGGGCCACGACGTGGTTCGGCACGTCGTCGCCGCCCGACGCCTGCGCCAGGTCGGGCACGTCGATGTAGGTGCGGTCCGGCCGCACCTCGGCGGGCAGCGCGAACACGTCCTCGAACCCGTCCGCGCCGACCACCGCCCACGGCGCCGGCTCGCCCGCCCGGCCGGCGGTCCAGTCCAGGCGCAGGAGCTTGCCCGGCTCGCGCAACGCCTCCCGCGACACCGGGCGCAGCACCAGCGACTGCGCGGCGAGCACCGGGGTGCCGTTGCCGTCGGTGGTCTCGACCGACACCACGGTGGTGTCCGCGTCGCGCCGGGTGACGCGGTGCCGCACGCGCAGGGTCCGCGCGCCCGCCGCCCGGACGCTCACGCCCGACCAGGCGAACGGCAGGAGCGTGCCCGAGCCGTCCTCGACGACGCCGGGGAGCAGGGGGTGCAGCGCCGCGTCCAGCAGGGCGGGGTGCAGCACGTAGTCGCCGGCCGCCGCGCGCTGCTCCTCCGGCAGCGCCACCTCGGCGAACAGCTCGCCGTCACCGCGCCACAACCGCGTGAGGCCCTGGAACGCGGGCCCGTAGCCGTAGCCGTGGCCGGTCAGGCGCGGGTAGACGTCGGTGAGGTCGACCTCGGTCGCGTCGGGCGGCCAGGCGCCCACGTCGGCCCCGCCCACGTCGTCCGCGGCCAGCACGCCGGCGGCGTGCTCGGTCCACTCCGCGCCGTCCTCGTCGCGCCGGGCGTAGACGCGCAGCGCCCGGTGGCCCGAACCGTCCGGCTCGTCCACCACGACCTGGACGTGCACGCCGCCGTGGTCGGGCAGCACCAGCGGCGCGGCCAGGGTCAGCTCCACCACCCGCCCGGCGCCGACCCGCTCGCCGGCGGACAGCGCCAGCTCCAGGTAGGCGGTGCCGGGCAGCACGACCGAGCCCTCGACGGCGTGGTCGGCGAGCCACCCGTGCGCGCCCAGGGCCAGCCGCCCGGTCAGCACCAGCCGGTCGCCGCCCGCGAGGTCCACCGCCGCGCCGAGCAGCGGGTGCCCGGCCGCGGCGAGCCCGGCCTCGGTGACGTCGCCGCCGGTCGGGGCGACGAGCCAGAACCGCTTGGGCTGGAAGGCGTACGTCGGCAGCTCGACCCGCCGCGCGCCCGTGCCCTCGTAGAGCCGGGTCCACCGCACGTCCACGCCGGTGACGAACGCGCGGGCCAGGGCCGAGAGCAGCGTTCCGGGCTCGTCCCGGTCGGCGCGCAGCAGCGGCACGGCGACGACGTCCTCGGCCACGATGGCGGGGACCATCGCCGACAGCACGCCGGCGGGTCCCAGCTCGACCAGCGCCGTGACGCCCTCGGCGACCAGGGTGCGCACCGCGTCCGCGAACCGGACGGCCTGGCGCGCCTGCCGCACCCAGTAGCCGGGCGTGGTCAGGTCGGCGTCGGCGAGCCGGCCGGTCACCGTGGACACGATCGGCACGCGCGGCGCGGCGTACACCACGCCCTCGGCCACCGCCGCGAACTCCTCCAGTATCGGCTCGATCAGCGGCGAGTGGAACGCGTGGCTGACCTCCAGCCGCTTGGTGCGCCGGCCGCGCGCGGCCAGGGTGGCGGCGACGGCCAGCGCGGCGTCGGTCTCCCCCGCGATCACGACGGCGGTGGGCCCGTTGACCCCGGCGATGTCCACACCGTCCACCAGTTCGGCGCGGACCTCCTCCTCGGTGGCCTCGACCGCCACCATCACGCCCGTGCGCGGCAACGCCTGCATCAGCCGGCCGCGTGCCGCGACCAGCCGTGCCGCGTCGACCAACGAGAACACGCCCGCGACGTGGGCGGCGGCCAGCTCGCCGATCGAGTGCCCGGCCAGGAAGTCGGGACGCACGCCCCAGGACTCCAGCAGCCGGAACAACGCCACCTCGACCGCGAACAACGCGGGCTGGGTGTAGCCGGTCTCGTCCAGGTCCACCCCGTCCGCGATCACCTCGCGCAACGGGCGGTCCAGCATCGGGTCCAGCTCCGCGCACACCGCGTCGAACGCCTCCGCGTACGCCGGGAAGGCGTCCGCCAGCGCCAGGCCCATCCCGACCCGCTGCGCGCCCTGCCCGGTGAACAGGAACGCCGCGCGGATGGAGCCCGCGACGCCGGTCACGGCGGTCGGGCCGCTCCGACCCTCGGCGACCGCGTCCAGCGCGGCCGCCAACGCCTCGTGGTCCTCGCCCCACACCACCGCGCGGTGCTCCAGCGCGCCGCGGGTGGACGCCAGCGACCAGCCGACGTCCAGCGGGTCCGGCGAGGTCTCCGCCAGGAACGCGCGCAGCCGGGCGGCCTGCGCGGCCACCGAGCCGGGGCCGCGACCGGAGATCACCCACGGCAGGGGCGTCGCCGGCGCGGCGGAGGGGGTGTCGTCGGCCGGGGCCGGGACCTCGGGGGCCTGTTCGAGGATGACGTGCGCGTTGGTGCCGCTGATGCCGAACGACGACACCCCGGCCCGGCGCGGACGGCCGACCTCCGGCCACGGCGCGGTCTCCGTCGCCAGCGCCACCGCGCCGCTCGTCCAGTCGACGTGCGGCGTCGGCTCGTCGGCGTGCAGCGTCCGGGGCACGGCGCCGTGCCGGATCGCCTCGACGGTCTTGATGATGCCCGCCACGCCGGCCGCCGCCTGGGTGTGCCCGATGTTGGACTTCAGGCTGCCCAACCGCAGCGGCTCGGCCCGGTCCTGGCCGTAGGTGGCCAGCAACGCCTGCGCCTCGATCGGGTCGCCCAGCGTGGTGCCGGTGCCGTGCGCCTCCACCACGTCCACATCGGACGGGGCGAGCCCCGCGTTCGCGAGCGCCTGGCGGATCACGCGTTCCTGCGACGGGCCGTTCGGTGCGGTCAGCCCGTTCGACGCGCCGTCCTGGTTCACCGCGCTGCCCCGGACCACCGCCAACACCGGGTGTCCGTTGCGCCGGGCGTCCGACAAGCGCTCCAGCACGAGCAGACCCACGCCCTCCGACCAGCCCGTGCCGTCCGCGTCCGCCGAGAACGCCTTGCACCGACCGTCCGGCGACAACCCCCGCTGCCGCGAGAACTCCACGAAGATGCCCGGCGTGGACATGACCGTGACGCCGCCGGCCAGCGCGATCGACGTCTCGCCCCGGTTGAGCGCCTGCGCGGCCAGGTGCACCGCGACCAACGACGACGAGCACGCCGTGTCGATCGTCAGCGCGGGACCCTCCAGGCCGAACGTGTACGCCACCCGGCCCGACGCCACGCTGACCTGGTTGCCCGTCAGCAGGAAGCCGTCGTAGCCGTTGGAGCCCTGGTGCAGGCGCGGGCCGTAGTCCTGGCTCATCGCGCCCACGAACACGCCGGCGTTGCTGCCGCGCAACGACTTCGGGTCGATGCCCGCCCGCTCGAACGCCTCCCACGCCACCTCCAGCAGCAACCGCTGCTGCGGGTCCATCGCGGTCGCCTCGCGCGGGCTGATGCCGAAGAACGCGGCGTCGAACTCGTCCGCGTCGTGCAGGAAGCCGCCGTAGCGGGCGTTGGTCGAGCCGGGCTTGTCCGGGTCCGGGTCGTACAGCGAGCCGGTGTCCCAGCCGCGGTTGACCGGGAAGCCGGAGATCGCGTCCACGCCGTCGCGGACCAGGTCCCACAGCTGTTCCGGCGACCGCACCCCGCCCGGGAACCGGCACGCCATGCCCACCACGGCGATCGGCTCGTCCGAGAGCGCCACCGGCCGGGTGGTCACCGGCGCGGCGGCGGTGGCGCCCGCCAGCTCGGCGTCGAGGTACTTCGCCAGCGCCTGCGGCGTCGGCTGGTCGAACGTCACCGCGGCGGGCAGCCTCAGCCCGGTGGCCACGGCCAGCCGGTTGCGGAACTCGACCGACGTGACGGAGTCCAGGCCCAGGTCCTTGAACGTGCGGGTGCCCTGCACCGCCGACGCGCCGTCGAAGCCGAGCACCGGCGCGACCTGCGTGCGGACCAGGTCCTCCAGCACCCGCAGCCGCTCCCGGTCCGGCTGACCCGCCAGCCGCGCCCGCAACGCGCTCGTCGCGTCGTCGGCGTCGGCCTCGGAGAGTTCCTCGACCGGACGCGCGCCGGGCGCGGTCTTCGGCGTGAAGTCGCCGCCCGCGAACCAGTGGTGGCGGCGCTGGAACGCGTAGGTGGGCAGGTCCACCACCCGCGCGTCCGCGCCGTCCAGCAGCGACGCCCAGTCCAGCGCGACGCCGTGCGCGTGCACCGCGCCCAGCGCCAGCAGCAGCCGACGCGGGCCGCCGTCGTCGCGCCGCAACGTGCCGAACGCCGCCGCGCCGTCGATCTGCTCGGCGTCGATGGTGTCGGAGATCGCGTGGGTGAGCACCGGGTGCGGGCTCACCTCGATGAACGTCCGGTGACCGCTCGCCAGCAGCCCGAGCACGGTCTCGTGGAACCGGACCTGGTGGCGCAGGTTGCGGAACCAGTAGTCGTGGTCCATCCCGGTGGTGTCGAGCAACCCGCCGGTCAGCGTCGAGTGGAACGGGATCTCCGACGCCTGCGGGGCGACGGCCGCCAGCACGTCCAGCAGCTCGGTCTTCAGGCTCTCCACGTCCGCGGAGTGGGACGCGTAGTCCACCGCGATGACCGAGGCGCGCACGTCCTGCGCCTGGTAGCCGGCCACGATCTCGGCCAGCGCCTGCGGGTCGCCCGCGATGATCGTGTTGGTCGGGCCGTTCACCGCGGCGACGCTGACCCGGCCGCCGTGCTCGGCGAGCCGTTCGGCCACCCGGGCGGCGGGCGCGGACACCGCGGCCATGCCGCCGGTGCCCGCCAGCGCCAGGATCGCCTTGCTGCGCAACGCGACCACGCGTGCCGCGTCGGCCAGCGACAGCGCGCCGGCGACGTGGGCCGCGGCGATCTCGCCCTGCGAGTGGCCGATGACCGCGTCCACCCGCAGGCCGTGGTGCTGCCACAGCCGGGCCAGCGACACCATGACCGCGAACAGCGCGGGCTGCACCACGTCCACCCGGTCCAGGCCGGGCGCGCCCTCGACACCGCGCAGCACGTCCAGCAGCGACCAGTCCGTGTGCTCGGCCAGCGCCTCGGCGCACGCCTCCAGGTGGCGGGCGAAGACCGGGGACGCGTCCAGCAGCTCCACCGCCATGCCCGCCCACTGCGAGCCCTGGCCGGGGAACACCAGCACGGTGCGGCCGGGGTCGCCGGCGGTGCCCTGCACGACGTTGGCCGACGCGCCGCCGCTCGCCAGCGCCTCGACGCCCGCGTCCAGCTCCTCGCGGGTGGCGCCGACGACGACCGCGCGGTGCTCGAACGCGGCGCGGGTGGTGGCCAGCGAGAGCGCCACGTCCACCGGCCGCTCGTCGGCGAGGCGGTCGCGCAGCGCCCGCGCCTGGCCCGCGAGCGCGGCCTGGCCGCGGCCGGACAGCAGCCACGGCACCACCCGGTCCGCCGCCGGGGCGGGCGGCTCGGTCCGCGGCCGCGGTCCTTCGGCGAGCACGACGTGCGCGTTCGTGCCGCCCATGCCCCACGCGCTGACGCCCGCGATCAGCGGCTCGTCCGGGCGCGGCCACGGCGACAGGTCGGTCTGCACGCGCAGGTTCAGCTCGTCGAGCGGGATGTCGGGGTGCGGCGTGGCGAAGTTCAGGCTCGCGGGCAGCAGCCGGTGCCGGATGCTCAGCGCCGCCTTGGCGAAGCCGACGATGCCCGCCGCGCCCTCCAGGTGGCCGACGTTGGTCTTGGCCGACCCGACCGGCAGCGGCTCGTCGCGGTGCGCGCCCACCGCCGCGCCCAGCGCGCGGGCCTCGATCGGGTCGCCGACCGGCGTGCCGGTGCCGTGCAGCTCCACGTACTGCGCCCGCGCCGGGTCCACGCCCGCGTCGGCGAACGCGGCGCGGATGACCTCGGTCTGCGCGCGTTCGCTGGGCACGGTGAGGCCGTCGGTCGCGCCGTCGCTGTTGACCGCGCTGCCGAGCACCACCGCGTAGATCCGGTCGTGGTCGGCGATCGCCCCGTCGAGCCCCGTTTGGGAGGCCACCCCCCCCCCCCCGCCGCGCCCCGATCCCGTGGGGCGGGCGGGGGCGGTGGAGAGGGGGCCCTCCGGCGACAGCGCGCCGAACCGCTCCAGGCTGACCGTGCCCTCGCCGAGCAGGTTGAGGTTCACGCCGCCGGCCAGGGCGAGGTCGGCCGAGCCGTCCCGCAGGCTCTGCGCCGCCAGGTGCACGGCGACCAACGACGACGACTGCGCGGCGTCCACCGTGAGGCTCGGCCCGTGCAGGTCGAAGGCGTAGGAGACGCGGTTGGCGATGATGCCGCGGTGGGTGCCGGTGACCGTGTGCTGCGTGACCGCGGTGTCGCCGTGCTGGTAGAGCAGGGAGGCGTAGTCGTCGCGGATGCTGCCGACGAACACCGCCGTGCGGCTGCCGCGCAGGTCGGCCGGCACGATCCGGGCGTCCTCGACCGCCTCCCACGCCAGCTCCAGCACCAGGCGCTGCTGCGGGTCCATCGCGCCGGCCTCGCGCGGCGAGATGCCGAAGAAGCCGGCGTCGAAATCCCCTACCGCGTCGAGGAAACCGCCCCGGTTGACGCCGCCGAGGCCCCATCGGCCCTCCGGGGCGTCGGTGATCGCGTCGCGCCCGTCGCGCAGCAGGTCCCAGAACGCGGTCGGCCCGTCCGCCTTCGGCAACCTCACCGCCATGCCGATGACGGCGACCGCGTCCTGATCACCGCCCGCCGGCGGCAGCCCCGAACCGGGGTTCTCCGACGAAGAATGGCTGACAGTGGGGTGATCCATGCGGCCGACCGCCTCTCGTGACCGACTTGCGCGAAGAAACTCCGGCACGTTCCCGGGTGCTCTTGCCCGCAAGCGTTGTCGCGCCCGGTAATCGCGCGTCCAACACAACGTCATGACGGGTGCGTTACCCGGCGATGGTGGGCGAGTAGGGGTCCGCGACTACGTTCGGAGCATCCGGCTTGCGCCGACGTCCTTTGCGGACAGTGGTGGGCGCTCCGCGGTTACCACACCGAGACGAGGGGACAGCACGAGGATGCCCGACAAGGTGCACGTCTTTCCCAAGGACACGGACCACGCGGACGCCGCGCAGGCCCCGCCGGGCCCCGTCGCCGCCGCGGACCTGCGCTCGGTCATGGGCCGCTTCGCCACCGGCGTGGTGGTCATCACCGTGGGCGACGAGCACGTCCACGGCATGACGGCCAACGCGTTCGGCTCGGTGTCGCTCGACCCGCCGCTCGTGCACTGCTGCATCGCGCACACCGCGGTCATGCACGAGGCGCTGGCCGGCTCCGGCCGGTTCGGGGTGTCCGTGATGAGCGCCGACCAGGAGTCGGTGGCCCGCTACTTCGCCGACCGGTCCCGGCCGCTGGGCGCGGCCCAGTTCGACGTCGTGGACTGGACCCCGGGCCGCCGCACCGGCGCGCCGCTGCTCACCGGAGCGCTGGCGTGGCTGGAGTGCGAGGTCGTGGACGTGCACGCGGCGGGCGACCACTCGCTGTTCCTCGGCCGCGTGCTGTCGTGCGAGCCGGGTGACGGCGACCGCGCCCTGCTGTTCTACCAAGGGTTGTTCCACCGCGTGGTGCCCGGGTGAGCGACCCCGGGTCGACCCGGGTCGACGCGTTCGCCGAGCTGCAGGGCGCGTTCATGTCGTACGTGCAGCGAATCGCCTACGCCACCATGACGACCGTCGACCGGCGCAACCGGCCGAGGGGCAGGGTGTTGCTGCCGGTCTGGCAGGTGCGCGGCGGGCGGCCGGTCGGGTGGATCGCGGCGAACCGGACGCCGGTGAAGGTGGCGCACCTGGCGCGCAACCCGCACGCCACCATTTCGTACTGGGACCGCTCGCAGGACGCGGTGTTCGCCGACTGCACGGCGCGGTGGGTCGAGGACCGGGAGACCCGCGCGGAGGTCTGGGACGTGTACCGGGCGGGCAGCCCGCCCGGTGTCGGCTACGACCCGATCCGCTTCTGGCCCGGAGGGCCGGCGGATCCGGGGTTCGCCGTGATCCGGCTCGACCCGTGGCGCGTGCAGGTGGTGGACGGGCGGGACCTCACCAGCCGGATCTGGACCGCGCCCGAGCCGGGCGACGCCGCCCCGTCGCCCTGAGCGCATCCGCCACGCCGTGCCCGGACCGCCGGATGCGCCGCCCTCTCCTGCCTTGGGGTACAGGGTGAGGGCGGCGCACGGCGCCTGCGGAGCGGCAGGCGGCCGGCGCGGGAGGCCGTCCGCGCTGGGGTGCGGAGGGCCTGCGGCGCCGGGTCTGTGGGGCGCGTCCCGTGGTCACCGGGCCACGGGCGGACGCCGGTCCGCGGTTGCCGCGACGCCACCGTCCGGCAGCGTCGTGGCGACCGCGGAAGAGGTGCGGGGCGTGGGCCCGGCTCGCTCCCGCCCGGTGTCGAAGCGCGGTGCCGCCGGACCTCCTCGCCTCACCGGGACGAGCACCGGGCGCGGCACCGCCCCGGCCTCGCCCGCCGCTGCCGCCCGGTGAGCACGCGGTCGACCGGCCGCCGAGCGGCCTGCCCGCCGCGATCGGCGGCAGCGGTCACGTGTCACGGACCTGGTCGGCGGCAGCGGTCCCGGATCCGGTCCGCAGTGGTCGCGGACCCGGTCCTCGGTGGTCGCGGACCGGTCGGCGGCAGCGGTCCCGAACCCGGTCCGCGATGGTCCCGGCCCTGGTCGGCGGCAGCGGTCCCGAACCCGGGGGCCCAGGGGGGCCGGCCCCGGGTGGCTGGTAAAAAAAAAACCGAACCCCCGCGACACCACCCTAAGCTCGAAGTCCGACGTGGGGGGGTTA